>JAFRYG010000198.1 GCA_017441205.1 Pseudomonadota bacterium | reverse complement strand
GACTTGAAGCGGTCACCAGACACAAGCACCAAAGAGGAATCCCTGCCTGCATAGAGCTATGGACTTGAAGCGGTCACCAGACACAAGCACCAAAGAGGAATCCCTGCCTGCATAGAGCTATAGACTTGAAGCGGTCACCAGACACAAGCACCAAAGAGGAATCCCTGCCTGCATAGAGCTATAGACTTGGAGCGGTCACCAGACACAAGCACCAAAGAGGAATCCCTGCCTGCATAGAGCTAATGTTCCCTGCCGCATAGAGCTATATACAGATCTATATAGATCTATAGATAACCTATTGGGTTATCTGCTCTCCCTTCCCGCCCGCCGACTCGCCGTCCAACCCAAAATACGCACGGTCTTGGCACATTACCCCCTTTCCGACGAAAGGCGTCGTAAAAAAAAGCATCATGATGTGCCTGGCATGCACGGCATTTCAGCATCAGAGCCCGCGTCCGGGATACACTGATGCCGCAAACCGCCCCTCGGTTATCCGTACATTATGTAATGCAGGGATGTATTCTGTCAGACGAATCCGGATGGATACATGCGGCACCTCACAAACAGGAAGGACCATTCCTTCGATCCAATGATGCCATCGAGGTCGCATTTGTTTCACTTTGAAGTACGATTTTTTTTCGACAGAAGACACTTCAGTCCAGACTCCCTGCAATCGCAGTCATCGTGTGAATTTCTCACATTACGGGTTTTAATTGTGCTAGGATACTGCACCGTTGTCCGGCAAATGCCGGAATTCAGGGATGTGATTTAATTTTTCTAAGAAGGCAATCCATGTCAAACGATAAGAAAAATGCCGATGAAGGCATTCGAATTCAAAAGTTTTTGAGCCTTGCAGGTATCGCAAGCCGCCGTCACGCCGAAGAACTCATCGCCCAGGGAAGAGTTAAAGTGAGCGGACGTGTCGTTACCGAAATGGGAACGCATGTCATCCCCGGCAAAAGCCGTGTCGAAGTTGACAACAAGCCCGTTTTTTATTCCGAAGAACGCAACTATATTCTCTTCCATAAACCAGCAGAATGCATCACGACACTCGATGATCCGGAACACCGAACCACAGTCATTGATCTGCTTCCGGATTCACTTCCGCGCGTTTTCCCGGTCGGACGCCTGGACTGGGACACGGAAGGACTTTTGCTTTTGACCAATGACGGCGATCTTGCGTATCGTCTGACGCATCCTGCCGTAAAAATTCCACGCGTCTATCACGTGAAAATTCGCGGCGAACTCAAAGACAATTCACCCGAATTAAAGAAACTGCAAAACGGAATCGATCTCGAAGACGGCCTGGCCAAACCCGATCGCGTCGCAGTCATTCGGTTTACCGGCAACAACACATGGCTCGAAATTGAACTGCACATCGGACGCAACCGCATCATCCGCAGAATGATGGATGCACTTGGATTTCCGGTCATGAAACTGCGCCGCGTTGCCTTCGGCAACCTCACTCTGGATGGTCTGGCGCTCGGAGCATTCCGCGATCTGACCGAAGGCGAAGTCGCAGAACTCTATGCAATGTGCGGTGATCTGGGCAGCATTCCGACGATTCGATCAAGATCGGGAGTTCGGTTTGCCAAAGGATTCACGCCGAAAGAACGCACCATGAAACGACAGGTCGCTCCGACACTGGAAGAACTTGAACGTCGAAACGCCAAAAAGAAAAGCGATTCCTCCAGAAAAGCCCATAAAGATTCTCGTCGTCCGGAGGCCGCCGGAATCGACAGCCGACGCAACCGTCAGCCCGAAAACGCTCCGCGTTTTGCCCATGATACCCGTCGTTCATTCAATGCATCGTGGGACATGGAAGAGAGGAACGATGGCAAAGAACGCAAGTCATTCCCGAGAGATGAGGACAAACGGGAGAAAAAGTCGTTCCCGAGAGATGAGGACAGGAGAGAGAGAAAATCATTCCCAAGGAATGAGGATAGAAGAGAGAAAAAGTCGTTCCCGAGGGATGAGGGAAGAAAAGAGAAAAAGTCATTCCCGAGGGATGAGGATAGAAGAGAGAAAAAATCATTCCCGAGGGACGAAGATAGAAGAGAACGAAAATCATTCCCGAGGGACGAAGATAGAAGAGAACGAAAATCATTCCCGCGCCGCGATGATCGAAATGATTCCCGCGATTCCAGGCCTGGCCCGCGTCATGAACATAAATCCATTGTTCGCGATGAACATGGATTCGAGAAAAAGCGGCCGTTTGCCAAAGGCGTTAAACCCAAATCCCGTCCACATTCGTAATTGCTTCAGGTTCTGTACTGCCAAAGTATTGGCAAACTCAGAGCACAGAGCTTAAAGCCTGAAGCTATATGCCACTTGTTGGTTTTCTGCGATCGATTGCCGGGATTTTCCGAAGGACGCAGCTTCTGGATTGCGGCAATCAGCGACAGCCAACAGGGCATTACCAATCACTTAAATAGCTCAGAACTTAAAGCTGGCTTCAACACAGTTGCTGTTTTGATTTGATTTATCAGGCTTTTCCAAAAGCCAGATAAACCCTCGGGAGACTTGTGCAGTGAAAAAAACTCTGGCAGCGTTGTTATTGGTAGCATCATTGAGTCTGCCTTCATACGGATGGGCAGAGAATCATGAGGATTTTGGCAAATCTGCGGTTGCGCAGGCACTGCTGAAGAAAGCAGCTGCACCGGAAAAGGGTGAAACTCGCACCATTGAAGCCCCCAAACCATCAGCACCTTACCAAATCCAGGAAGAAGTTCCTGCCGATGTCGATACCCTGATGGAGCGCGTGGAAGCTCAGAACGGAGCACTCGTCGAAGAATTTGAACAGCTGCTCGAAAAGGATCCGCTCAATCCGGATGCACCCAAATGGCTGGGGCAAATTGCGGAATTTCACTGGCAAATGGCTCATTATGAGTATTTGCGTGCACGCAGAACGTGGCTTTCCCAACTGGACTCATGCGGGGATGACGAAAGCAAATGTCCGCCGGAACCCAAGGCTGATTACCATCTTGCGATCGATGATTACCGCAAAATACTGGCGAAATATCCGACTTACGATCACATGGATGATGTCCTGTTCCGCCTGGGCGATGCTCTGATTCGAAATCAGCAGTCCAAGGAAGGCATCAGCTATCTGCATCGACTGACGCAGAACTATCCGGAATATAAGGAGCTGGATGCAGCTTATCTGGCCATGGGGGAATTCTATTTTTCTCAGAAAAACACCGGTACTGCACAGGCTGCCTATCAAAAGATCATCGATGATTACCCCAAATCCGCTTATTACCAATATGCCCAGTACAAGCTGGCATGGACCTATCTGAATCTTGCCGATGAAGAGTCCTATCAGACCGCCATCAATTTGTTCAAACAGGTCGTGGAATCCATCGATTCACGCTATGCATCAGCCGTCAATACGGAAGGCCAGATCGACGAAAACAAACTCAACTCGGGCGAAATTTCATTCAGGAATCAGGCATTGAACGATTTGAGTACGACGTATGCTGAACTTCCCGATGGCTGGAAGGAAGCACGTTCATACCTGAATTCCAAACTGCCTGCCGATAAAGCTCGCGATAAGATTGAGCAGCTCGGTGGTATTCTGGATGCCCAAGGCAAATTTGAGGAAGAAATTGAGCTCTACTCTGATTTGATATCTCAGAATCCCAATCATGCGCATGCCATCGACTGGCGTCTGGCACTCATCGAAGCCTATAAATCAGCCAACCGTCTGGACGAAGCAGAGCGAGCAACGCGCGATACGATCGTTGCCGTCAATCCCGATGGCAGCTGGTATCAGGCGAATGCCGACAACAAAGCGGCCATTGGCCGAGCCCAGCGTTTTGCTTCATTTCAAATCTATACGCTTGCAATGGCATCCATCGAAAAAGCAGAAAAATCCACGGATGCCTCAGCCCGCGATGAAGCCTGGGCGGATGCCGAATCCCTGCTGGCCCGCCTGATTGCCCATTATTCCGAAGGCGACTCCGCATTCGACATCTACTATACCTATGCATACGTTCTGGATGAACGGTCCGACGCAGCACTCGCCGGACTGAAAAAGCAATACGGCAAACGCCTGAAATCCGAGCCTCAGCTGGCAAACGATGTTCTGGTAAAACTCAAGGAGGCAGCAAGCGCATATCAAAAAGTCATCGACTGGAAATCCGAAACTCAGAATGATGAACGTGCAGAACAGATCCGCATCGCAGCCAATCGCCAGGTCTTTGTTTATGCCAATATTCTGGCTACATCAGATCCGGAATGGTCGATCATCAACTCAGCCAAGGCAACGAACTTCGTGGAAGAAAAGCGCGGATCCGAAATCCATGAAGCCGAGGCTTTATCTGAAAATGAACTCGGTTTTGTCAGATCTGCCGAACAGTTTTCGGATCGCTATCCCAAAGATGATGAAACGCCTGCCTTTTTGTGGAGAGCCGCCGAAATTTACCGGACTCACTACAATTACAATCAGGCCGCAGAACGATTCGATGCCATTGTAACGAACTTCCCCGATCATCAGTACGCCGCAGTTGCCGTTGGTTCGATGTTTGAGCTCTATTATAAAGCCAACAACTACGCCAAGATCGAATACTGGGCCATCTGGCTGATAGAACACAAAAACTTCAAGCATTACACGGCTGAAGAGCTCGAAAATACAGCGTCATTTGCGATCGATAAGCAAGCCGTCGAACTGGCCGATAAAGGCCAGATGGATGAAGCTGTTTCGACCATCATGCGCATTGAAAGTTCATTCCCGGAACGCCTTGAACACACGACAGCAGCTCGTTTTAAAGCGGCAGCATTCGAAGAATCCCGCGAACACTGGGCAAGTGCCATTCATTATCTGGAACCCCTGGAATCAAAGGCGTTTAAACCCGTTCAATCCGCGAATGCCGCATTCAGAATTGGCGTCGACGCCAATAAAATTGCACGCTATCAGGCATCAGCCGATGCCTTTGAAAGATCTGCCGCACGGTATTTTGATTTGTTGACATCACCGGAGCCCGAACCCGTAAAAGCGGATAAAAAGACATCGAAGAAGTCCAAATCATCGCCCAAAACAGAAGCCCCGGAAGAGCCGAAATCCGCATCGAACCAGCAGGAACGCCTCGAAGCCGCCCAATCTGTTTTTTATGGAGCGCAGCTCTATAAGAGTCTTGGCGATAATGACAAAGCATCCGAACTGATTAACCGTTATCTCGAAGCCAACCAGAAGTACGATTACGATCTGTACCGGGTCGGCGATGACCTCAAAGTCGATCTTTCGGAGGAAGAAAAATCAACGGCAGTGCCACTGCTGACGCAGGCAACGGCCCAAATTGAACTTGCATCGCTGAAAGGAAATCCGGAGCAGGCAAGTTCAGATCTGGCGAATTTTTATGCCAGTGATGCATGCCACCGCGAAGCACCGGCAATGCAGCGCCAGGTCGCATTCATGTGGGCCCAGTATGCCATCGATTCACGCAAGCTTGAGGAAGCCCGGAAAGCACTCGGACATCTTACGCCCGATGAATCCTCATGGTCGCGCACGGAAATGGCCAGATACAGCTACCTTCAGGGACGAGCATCACAAATTGAATTCGAGGATGTCGAGCTGGAATTCCCCATACGAACGCTGCGAAAACGCATTGAACAAAAAGCAAAGCTCCGTCAGGCCGCAGAAAAGCAGTTTCAGCAGGCTATCACATACAAAAATGCCCAGGTATCGACTGCATCTGCGTATGAACTGGCACAAATGGCACTCCATTTCCGCGATGCATTCAAGAATTTGCCTGCCCCCAAAGAACTCGAAAACGATCCGGACGGTCTTGAGGAATACAACATCTGGATCGAAGATGAGCTCATCTTCCCGGCAGAAGATGCCGCTACCTCGCTGCTCGACGTTGCACACCAGATTACGATTCAGCTCGAATCCTATACGCCGCAAGCACGCAAATCCGCGCAATCCCTGGCTGAACTCGTACCCAACACCTATCCGGTTGCGAAATCATCATTGAATGAATCCAAATGATCTTTCGCATTTTGAATATCACAGGATAATTGAATCACCATGACGACGCCTTTTTTTGGCAATGCACAGGGACTGAATGCCCGCGAAGTAGAAGCGCTCAAAGCCCTTGGACTACATAAATGTCCGCCGCATCTGTTGATAACCCGAGAACTCGCCCATCGAATGACGAGCATCAGCGATATGCTTCACCGCAAAGTCGGCGTCATCCTGGGAAGAAATGGCCACGTCGAATGCATCGTACTGGGAGATGCCGAAAGGGCCTACTTGCCCGATATCGGTCGTTCGCGCGCCGGTATCGGACGTTTGAGAGGTATCCGGTTCATCGTAACGACGCTCGAAACGGGAAAAAATCCACAGAATCCCAACGAACTGCTGACGATGGATGAAATCACGGACCTGGCAAAGCTGCGTCTGGATTTTGTCGTTGCCATTGAATCCAATATTCTCGGGGCCCCCGGACGCGCAGAATATGCCCATCTGATTCCTTCACAAAAAGGCGTTTCGATCGCCAGAAATGCCGTCGAGTCCTTTGAAGAACTCCCCAAAAACGCGGATGAAATTCTGAAAGCCGTCGAAACAGAGCTTCGTTCAACGACGGAAAAAGCCCAGTCGACACAGAATCCACCGGCTATCCTCGTCCATCTGAATACCGGCGAATCCGATGCCCGGGAACGGCGAGAGGAAATGCTTGAACTATGCAGAACTGCAGGCATTGAGGTCGTGCGCGTCATCGAACAAAGGCGCCGTTCGCCGGATCCCAAAACGCTGGTCGGATCGGGAAAACTGCAGCAAATCGAACTGCATGCGCTGGATGAAGACGCGGAATTCATCATCTTTGACCGCGAGCTGAGCCCCGCCCAGACGCGCGTAATTACTCAGATTCTGCCCCACAAAGTCCTCGATCGCACCCAGCTCATTCTGGATATCTTTGCCCAGCGCGCCAAGTCACTCGATGGCAAGCTTCAGGTCGAACTTGCTCAGCTCAAATACAACCTGCCCAAGCTTATCGACCGCAACACGGCCATGAGCCGCCTGACGGGCGGCGTCGGCGGCAGGGGCCCCGGCGAAACCAAACTCGAAATGAATCGCCGAAAAGCAAGGGAACGCATGAATGCCCTGGAACGCGAACTCAGCAAGCGTTCCGGACACCGCGAACTGCAGCGCAAAAAGAGAAATGCCCAGCAAATCCCCGTATTCAGCCTGGTTGGCTATACGAATGCCGGAAAATCCACGCTGCTCAATGCGCTCACGCAATCCGAGGTCTATGCCGAGAATCAGCTTTTTGCGACACTCGACACGACCAGCCGGAGACTCAGATTTCCCAGACTTCAGGAAGTCATTTTTACCGATACGGTCGGCTTTATCCGGGATTTGCCGCAGGATCTGGTTGCCGCATTCAAGGCAACTCTCGAAGAGCTGAACGATGCCGACGTCCTGCTCCACGTTATCGATGCTTCGAGTCCTCAGGTACATTCGCAAATTGCTGCGGTCGAAGCCATCTTGAAACAGCTGGGGCTGGCGGAAAAACCCATCATCCGCATCATGAATAAAACGGATTTGATCTCGCCCGAAGAAGCCCTCGAATTGTCGCGTCAGTACGATGCCGTCGCGATTTCGGCGAAGTTCCGTTCCTCCACACTGCCGCTGATCGAACGGATCCAGGACTTTTATCTTTCGCAGTCGGGAGATTCCCCCAAAATTGAAGCTGAAATCAAGATCCGTACGTTCGATGATGATCCGGGGATTATTCCTTTTAATCCATAAAAAACACGCCGACCGTATGGCCTCACGGGCCATAGGTCGGCGCCCCGGCGAGCCGTATGCCGGCGCAGCAGCGGCATAGGCGAGCTAAAAAGGTAAAAAGCCGGGAAAAAGGTGCTCGATGAGAATTTTTGTGCCGATGAGAATGAGGATGATCCCGCCGGCCAGAAGCAGTTTATTGCCGTATCTTTCGCCGAGTTTTGCGCCGATTCGGCAGCAGACGATGCAGCATAAAAATGTCACGACGGCAAAGATGATCGATGCCGGAATGATGGGGGATTGCGTCATGGAAAGACTGAAACCAACGGCACAGGCATCGATGCTCGTGGCAAATGCGGCCAGCAGAATCGGCCAGAAACGAAGGACTTTTTGTGTTTTTACCTCGTTTTCGTGGAACGACTCCCAGATGAACTTGCCGCCGACAACCACCAGAATGGTAAAGGCAATCCAGTGATCGATGGCTTCGATATACTGAACGATGAGTTCACCGCCCAGCCAGCCAAGGATGGGCATCAGTCCCTGGGCGATGCCGAAAGCCGCCCCCAGAACCATGGCATATCGCCATTTGAAGGGCTTGAAACCGGCACCATAGACGAGCGAAACGGAACTGGCATCAGCTGCGAGTCCAAACCCGGCCAGTATAAATGATATGATTGTGGATACCGAAAGCACGACTAGAGATTCTTACGCTGAGATGAGGAAAGAATGCCGAGGACTTCGCGATATTTGGCAACGGTACGACGGGCAATGTCGATATCTTCATCCTTGAGAATTTCGGCGATTCTCTGATCACTGAGCGGCTTTTTGGGATCTTCTTTGGCGATGATGGCCTTGATCCGTTCCTGGACGGCAGTACTGGCCAGATCGTCGCCGCAGAAAGCATCCATGCGGCTGATCTTGGACGTAAAGAAGAACTTGAGCTCGAAGGTTCCCTGCGGCGTGTGCATGTATTTTTTGGTGGTCACGCGGCTGATCGTCGATTCACTCAGATTGGTGTCTTCGGCGATATCCTTGAGGATCATGGGCTTGAGATAATTGACGCCTTTTTCGAAGAAATCGCGCTGCCGTTTGATGATGGCTTCGGTCACGCGATATATCGTGCGTTCGCGCTGCTGGAGGGATCTGAGGAACCATCGCGCATTGCTCATTTTGTCGCGAATATAGGCTGCAGCCTCGCTGGGGGCGCTGTTCCGTATCAAATCGAGGTAATACGAACTGATGCGCAGGCGCGGCAGTCCATCATCATTGATGGCGACGTGATATTCGCCGTCGGCAGTGCGTTCTACATAGACATCCGGCGTGATATAGAGCGGACGTTCATCGCTGAACTTGACGCCGGGTTTGGGATTGAGCGTCGCAATAACTTTGGATGCCTTGACGACGCGTTCGACGGTCGTCTTGAGATTCCTGGCGATCTGCTTGTAATTCTTGCGTTCGAGCAGGGGAATGTAGAGATCGATGATGTCGTGAACGATCCGATTATCGGGATAGAGGATCTCGGCCTGCGCCAGCAGACATTCGCGCAAATCGCGTGAACCGACGCCGGTGGGATCGAATTCCTGGATAGTTTCCTGAACATAGATAACGGAATTCAGATCGACCCCCAGATTCTGAGCAATTTCTTCGAGGGTAATCCCGACCAGATAACCATCATCATTGATATTGCCGATGATCTCGCAGGCAATGCGTTCCTGGGTTTCGTCAAACCGCGTACACTTGACCTGCCGCAGAAGATGCTCGACAAGCGTCGGCGGAGCCGTGAGTGTTGCTTCGTAACTCGGCAGATCCTCACTCACATAGCCGCTGAACGAGTTGTCCGCCATCGGCGTATGCGTCTGATACTGATTCAGATAGGCATCCCAGTCGATGGTATCCGTTTTGGAAATGTTGTCATCCAGATTCCGCAGACTCGTCTGAAGATCATCGGTATCACCCGGAACTGCAGGCGGTTCACCGTCTTCCATGACACTATAGCCGGTATCGGACTCAGGGACTTCTTCGAGTGCAGGATTGTCGGTAAGCTCTTCCTGAATCGAAGTAATGAGCTCCTGGCGCGAAAGCTGAAGCAACTTGATTGCCTGCTGAAGCTGCTGCGTCATGCGGAGCTGTTGTTTCATTCCAAGTTGAAGCTGCATTTTTTGTCCCATAAATCCCTCCATTATGGCCATGGATGACATGACGGCATAATATTTGCATTTTTAAACTGCCACTTCCAGTCAAAAATGACAAATATTGTGCAATCTCCCGGAATTAGGCTGTGCTTTGTGCCTTATCTTTATTGCATTGATTTCGAATAACCATGATTGGTATTCATCACACTCTGTACGCCGCCACGGACGGCGGCGAGAGGCGAGTGTGGCATGTCCAGGGATGGACATTCACCCCGCAACTACGATAGCCGCAAAAAGCGTGCGGGGGGCCGAGAGTTTTAGCGTTCGGTGAACGATAAAACTCGCAGAGCCCAGTGAACAAAGGCTAATCATGAGTCGATTGCCGACAGGCAAAAGAGACGAAATGAGTAGCCTATTGTGAACTGTAGCAGGGGGTGTTCACAATCGAACATCCCCTGCCGCGTGAGCGTACCCCAAAGCAAGCAAACGCGCTGCAAAGCGCGAATACAACCATATACCGATGGGGATAATCACAATCTGAGAACATAATAAAAAAGGCGATCATGATGGATCGCCTTTTGATGGAGCTAATCGGGATCGAACCGACGACCTCTAGAGTGCGATTCTAGCGCTCTCCCAACTGAGCTACAGCCCCGAAAACGTATTGTTCAAAAAATAAATCCTCCCCACCAGGGGGAGGATGAATGGAGCTAATCGGGATCGAACCGACGACCTCTAGAGTGCGATTCTAGCGCTCTCCCAACTGAGCTACAGCCCCAATTTTGGCTAAAAGCCAACGGGGAGTGCTTATACTCGCAGAAATTAAAATAGCAAGTAAAAAGCGACTCCCCGTCAAAGAATTATTCAGCGATCCACCCTTCGGATGTGTTGGAGATCAGGAAGGGAGATTCATTGGTTTCGCCGGTCTGAATGGTATAATCGGCATCCGATTCTTCGGCCTCGCCGGTTCCCATGAACAGGAAACTCAAACCCACGCTTGCCACAGCAATCAGAATGATGGCGATGTAGGCAAAACGGAAGGTAAAGCGAGGGGCATCATCGTTGGCGGCGACAGAAGCTTCTGTCGTCGGTGTGGTTGAATAATAACGTTGTTCTTCGACGACTTCAGGCTGAGGTTCTGCCTGATGACGAGGTTGCTGGCTTTCCAGAGCTTCGTAGGCCTGAATAACTTCCGAAGCCGGTAACGATAACTGACGCGCATAATTGCGCAAAAATCCACGAACGAAGACTTCCGCAGGGAATTCTCCAAATTCGTTATTCTCGATGTGTTCAAGCGACGATTCGGGAATCCGCGTCACTCTGGCAAGTTCGCTCAGAGTCATTCCGCGGGCTTCGCGTTCTCGTTTGAGCATCAATCCTGGTGTTTCCATCATAAAATTACTCCAAAGGCATTTTTTTGCCTGTCCCAAAAGACAGCACGTTATAGACGCACCTCTATGACAAGTCAATCCTCTTGAAACAGGAAAAGGGTCGTTTTTTGACGACCATGACTTTTATGTCATAGTTCGACCCTTTTGGCAATCATTACTTAACGACCGTCCCCGACCTCTGTATTCCCTTGAGCATTAACCCAATATTCATCAATACAGACGTGCAGCCCGCACGTCCCTGCTCATCCCAATAATATTCTTGTACAGCCGTGTCGCGACACGTCTCTGACAACAATTCATTATGCATTAAGCATTACGAATTATGCATTAAGCATTACGAATTATGCATTAAGCATTACGAATTATGCATTAAGCATTACGAATTATGCATTATGCATTACGAATTATGCATTATGCATTACGAATTATGCATTAAGCATTACGAATTATGCATTAAGCATTACGAATTATGCATTAAGCATTACGAATTATGCATTAAGCATTACGAATTATGCATTAAGCATTACGAATTATGCATT
>JAFRYG010000197.1 GCA_017441205.1 Pseudomonadota bacterium | reverse complement strand
TATCATTACAGGTATCCTGTTTGCTGCCATCAATATCATCCCCAGTGCAGCTGCACTCTATGTAAATTTGTTAAACGGCATCGGTTTTCATGCGCAAATCTGGCAGGATCCCACAGATCTCGCAGCTTTAATCATGCTTCCCCTATCGTTCTGGATCTATCCGCGCCTCACCCCCATGATTCAAATGAACCGCAGCGGACAGCTTCTGCGATGTTTCAGCATCGCCTTTGCCGGCTTTTTCTGCCTGGCCTCCAGTTCAACCGGAGCCGTTTCAGCCCCTCGTACACTCACTTCCTATAACGGCGATCTTATGGTTTCGGATGTCGCTTTCATCAACGGAACCAATGATGATATTTCGGTTCAGGTCGAAAGACTCAAAGATAATATCGAAGTCAACTGCGATCAGCCTATCGACGCAAATCGCTTCAAAGACGATCAGTTCAAATCTCTCGGCACTTTCAAACAGACTCCCGGCGAAGCCACAACACTCCTCCCGGCCACAACGAATCCCGACGACAATCGCTGCAGAGTGGTCAAACTGACCATCAATAACGTCGAATCCGTGCTCGTCGCATGGAACCCCGCAAAAACCGGAATCGTCGATTTGCCCATAAAACACGCGCTTCCGCTGACGCCCGAAACCCTTCCGCACAACGCCATCCTTCTCCATCGCGAAAGGAAAGATTACTATATGCTCGCCAAAGGCGATTTCACGCTGACTTATTGGCGCAAAGACCTTTTCGCCGTCGACTACTGGAAGATGTAAATTGAGCACAATTGCATTACTCCGGCAGCTGTCATCATTGAACCGAAAGCAAAACGCCTGAATGAAAGCTTCATTGCAACAGAATTCATTGCCATGACACCGGAAAATCGAGACTGCAACAAAATGATTCAGGCTCATCCGATATACCGGCGAGTTGTTGATTTTATCCATGCCGGAAAACTGTTTTCCGGTATCAGACATGTGGATGTTGCCTTGTCCGGGGGAGCAGACAGCGTATGTCTGCTGGCGCTGCTCAGTGCCATGCCCCGCGATTTTTCGCTGCGCGCCCACCATATCAGGCATCACCTGCGCCAGGATGATCAGCTTGATGCTGAACTTGCAAGAAAAACCGCAGATATCCTCGGCATTGAGTATCTGCAGACCGATCTGAGCTGGCCCGGTGATATCCCGCAGTCCAATGTTGAAGAAAATGCCAGAAACGCAAGGTATCATGCGCTTTTTGAGGCAATCAAAGAACCCGAAACATCCGCTCTTGCCCTGGCACACCATGGCGATGAAAATCTCGAGACCGCCCTCTGGCGTCTCGGAAGAGGCTGCGGCCTGGAAGGATTGTGTCTCGCTGCGCGCAGAATAGTCGAAGGTATCACACTCGTTCGGCCGCTTCTGATGGTTTCGAAGGATGAAATCTATCAGTTTCTCAGGGACAATCATCTGAAATGGGCCGAAGATCCTTCGAATCAAAGCCATGACTACCGACGCAACCGCATTCGCAGCGAGATCCTTCCCCTGATCAAATCGGAAGCCATGTCCGGAGCATGCCTGTATCGATCGCTGATGAGCATTCGGAATGATGCCGAAGCACTCGCCTCGTTCGCCGAAGAATTTGTTTCGCGATTTCCGGTTCGGGCCGGATGCTGGTTCTGCCCCTGGGATGTCTGGAATTCGTTGAAATTGCCGGCATTACTGCAGGTGCTGCGGCATGCTGCGCGCGCCGTATTGCCAGGCCATTGCCCGGATGCGCAGTTCGTTTCGGATGCGCAGCAGATGATTCAGGCGCGCGCCCAGACTTGCCGTCAAATCGAAAATGGCCATATCCATATTGGCTGGTTCCATGGAGGTATCATGATCTGGTCCGAGAATGATGATGAAAAACTCCCCGATATTGCCTTCGAAATTCCCTGTCAGGACCTGCAAATCCGGCATATCGGAAAGCTGACCTGCTGGTACTCTGTCCCGGAATCCCCGCTGAAAAACACGACATCAATACTTCATCTGGATGCCGAATGCCTGGATGGTCCACTGTCGATCCGGGCTGCATCGAATTACCCCATGCTCAGATCTTCGACGGGAAATCTGCGCAAAACGACCGAAGCACTTCGCAGTCAGGGCGTTCCCGACAAGTGGATCTCGCAATGGCCGGTATTGTGCGTATCCAATCGTCCGATCTGGATCCTCGGGGGCATGAGAACACTCGAAGCACGGCCCGCAATCCCCGGACAAAAAGCTGCATCCTTTATGATGCACTGGCAATCCCCGTGATGAGCCGGCGTATGCAATAGCCGGCTCGGGGCAGGCGTATGTCCCGGCAATTGCCGGGAACATAGCCGCCCCCCTAAAAAAAACAATTACAGGGATGTTTCCTTTGCGATTAAAGCAGCTATCGCATGCGCATCGCGATCGAGAACGGCCTGATCGGGACCTTCGAGCATGACCCGGCACTTGGGTTCGGTTCCGGAATAGCGCACGAGCACGCGGCCAGTTTTACCATAATCCATGGAAATCTTATCGATAAGCCGCGATGATTCAGGCAAATCTTCGATGGGTATCTTGCGATCCACGCGCAGATTGACGAGTACCTGCGGCAGCTTGTGAAATACGCTGGCCAGCTCAGAAAGCGAAGATCCGGAACGTTTCATCAGCGAAAGCACGCGAAGAGACGCCAGGAGCCCGTCGCCCGTCGTCGAGTGATCGAGCAGAATGATATGGCCGCTCTGTTCACCGCCAATCATATAGCCCTTGGAACGCATGGCTTCGACGACATAACGATCGCCGACCTTTGTCTGCAGCGTATCGATGCCAAGATCGTGAAGTCCAAGATGGAGCCCAAGATTGCTCATAACTGTCGTCACGAGCGTATTCTGGCGAAGCAGACCGCGATTCTTCATATCAATGGCGAGCATCATCATGGTGGCATCACCGTCGACGATTTGGCCATTCTCGTCGACCAGAATGAGCCTGTCGGCATCACCGTCCAGAGTAATACCCAAATCCGCATGATGTTCGCGGACCAGATTGGCACAGTAATCGGGATGAAGCGCACCAACGCCGTCATTGATGTTGTAGCCGTTGGGTTCCACGCCGACGGCTATCACCTGCGCACCAAGTTCCTCGAGCACAGTCGGCGCAATGCGATACGCCGCACCGTTTGCGCAGTCGATGACGATTTTAAGGCCATCGAGCGAAAGTTCGCGCTCGAAATTCGATTTCATAAAGGCGTTGTAACGCCCCAGGGCATCGTCGATTCGACGCGAACGTCCGATGGATTCCGGAGACATGCGGGAATTGAGCGATTCGGGGTCATCGAGATAGGATTCGATATCGTTTTCAACTTCGTCGGGCAGTTTGTAGCCGTCTGCCGCAAAAACCTTGATTCCGTTGTCATGAAACGGATTATGCGAAGCACTGATGACGATACCGGCATCGCAGCGCATCGCAGTCGTCAGATGCGCAATGGCCGGCGTTGGCAGCGGTCCGGTAAACAGCACATCGCCATTCATGGCATTGACGCCTGCGGCAATGGCTGATTCAAACATATATCCGGATCGGCGCGTATCCTTCCCAATGAGGACTTTAAAGGAAGATCCCCGACGCGGCAGCCGGGCGACGAGTGCTTTGCCGAGATTCAGGGCAACATCCACCGTCATCGGAAACTGATTGGCGAGCCCACGGATGCCATCCGTGCCAAAATAATGTCTCTGCATATTCGACCTCCCTGTCGAACAATTCTGGAGAGGTTAGTGGGCTTTGAAGCTGTTAGTGCGAGGGGGATTTAAAGTCGATAAAATGCCAGCTGCAGAATACATGTTCTCCATTCTTCAGCTGCAACCTTAATAATCGCCCTCACCGACTCACAACTCACAACTCACAACTATTCAATGTTGAGAGAATCGACGAGTTTCTTGGCCTGATCACCCGGGAAACGGCCTTTGATTTTGGGCATCAGGGATTTCATGAGTTTGCCGAGATCCTTTTTGGAAGTAATCTGCAGCTCGGCCACGAGTTCATCGATCATCTTTTTGACATCATCTTCCGAAAGGCCGGCGGGCAGGAATTCCTGAATAATGGCGAGTTCGTATGCTTCCTGTTCTGCGCGTTCTTCGGCACCGGCAAGTTTGTAGGCATCGATCGATTCGCGGCGTTTTTTGGCTTCGCTGCTCAAAACGGCGATTTCCTTTTCGGGGGTAAGATCGACGCGGCCGTTGTCAATGAATTCCTTTTTGAGAGCGCTCTGAACGAGACGAAGCGCGTCGCGGCGGCGGGCATCGCCGGATTTCATTGCGAGTTTAACCTGTTCCTGCATGTCGTTAAGAATCGTCATCCAATCACTCCATATAAAAAAGCCGCTTCGGCATGAAGCGGCATATCATGAATTACTGCCTGACTCAGGCATAACCGATGTACTTCTTGTCGAGAAGTCCCATGACGAGTTTCGTCGTCTCAATATCATCAAACTCGCTGTGATTCAGAACGGATTCCATGGATGGCTCATTGATGAGCATCTGGAAGATATCCAGTTCCTCGGGAGAAAGATCGCGGAGTTTGGGAACAATGGGGACTTCAATTCTGAAAACTGCATCGAAGGGCGGCACATTATCACCCAGAGCATGCGTCTCGTCGATGATGCGCATCGCCTCCATAAGCATGGATTCCACGGCTTCATCAATGGGATGTTCAAACTCGTGAGAGGCTGTCGTATCCAGCAGGAATGTTCCGGATGTCCAGCAAATAATGCGATAGAATGCCTTCTCGACGGGAACATCAAAGTTGCCATTGATGACGGCACCATAGACACGGCCTTCGCGCAGATAAATGCAGCCTTCCGTTCCACCGGGCGTCGTGATGAAAAGTCCGCCGGTCTTCTTGGACGGGCCAAAAAGCTGAAGCAAATCAGGCAGCGGAACCTGATCAATCACACCCGAAAGAACTCCGGACTGAGTACCGTGATTCGTATACCCACCCTGAGCTACCCGATGGGCATTGGAGGAATTCAGAGAAGGTCCGGCACCAGAATCACCAAGCACTGCGCCCATCGGAGGCGGAGGCGGCTGTGTTGAATCGTATTCTTCAAATACAAGCTTAATAATGGAGGTACCAATTAAAATGCGATCACCCTCTTTGAGCTTGCACTTGGTAATCTTCTCACCATTGACAAAGGTGCCATTGGTACTGCCAAGATCCTCAATAAAAATCTCATCATCGGTCGTCGTTATCTTCGCATGATGGCGACTCACCATATCCTCAATGAGCACCATTTCAAGTTCACTGCTGCGACCGATAATCAACTCCTGGTTCATTTCGAGCGCGAACTCACCGCCCTGGTATTTACCGGAGATAAACTTGAGAATATATCGACCATTGTGCGCCATGAATCCGCCGTTTAGAAAATAAGTACTTATGACAGGGCAGACATAAATCCACCCACCCCAGTCCATTACCTTACTCTATTCCTGCATCAAATGACAATCATTGAATTCATTTTCTTGATTTTCCCATGATTGTTCGGACCACTGTGACTCACCTGAAGGAAGAATCACCCCAACCTTAACCTGTACAGACGTGCGCTCCGCACGTCTCTGACAAGCATCGATCTGTACAGACGTGTCGCGACAAGTCTCTGACAAGCATTGATCTGTACAGACGTGTCGCGACAAGTCTCTAACAACAATTCATTACGAATTCAGCATTACGAATTCAGCATTACGAATTCAGCATTACGAATTCAGCATTA
>JAFRYG010000196.1 GCA_017441205.1 Pseudomonadota bacterium | reverse complement strand
GGTTTCCAACCCATCGATTTCGGCGGTTTCCAACCCCGCCGTCGCTGTCGTCTCCAATCCCGCACTCGCCGCGATTGTAGAGCAGAATGCCATAGAAAGCCGGAAAGCATCTCACTGGGTCCATCTGATGCTCGTCGGACTCGTTCTCGTCGCGTTGGTGGCATTGGGCTATTCGGTTTTTCTCTTCCTGTCCAGAACTGAGGCAAACCGCGTCAAGGCTGAAGAAACACAGCGTCATGCTAATGAAGTAAAATGGGTCAATGCTCAGACTTTTCGGTTGGATGATGTCGAGAATGAAGAGACCAATGACGACAACCTCATGTTTTTCAGTTTATTTTCGGATCCTCCCGGAGCGGATGTTTATCAGAATGGATTTTATATTGGTATGACGCCGATCGAACAGCGAAAAATGCCGAAAGAGAGCGACTCTGCCGATATCCTGCTCGTCATGGATGGGTATGAAATCGCGCGTCGAATCGTTCCGATGAGCGAGAATTTTTCCGATGTCGTCGAACTCAAAAAAGTCGTCATTCAACAGCCGACGATGGCTGCCGCACCCAAAAATGAAGCTGAAGAATCTCTCGGCGTCGTCGAGAATAAGGCCGTCATTATCAATACGGCCCGGGTACCCGGCAAAAATAACAAAAAGACTTCAAAGAATAACAAGAAGAGCAAGGATACTGCAGCGGCTCCTGTGATGGATATTGCTCTTCCTGACTGATTTTGGCTTATATTTTCCGGCCGTTGGCCATTTCGCTCCCTATTGTGAGGTTTCAGTATGTCGGATGAGAACGTTAACAACTCTGTAGAACAGGATGAAGCGCTGGAGATCGATTTTTCGCTCTGCTGCCCGGATCCGGAAACACCTGCCGAACCCTATCATGCGATTATGATGGTCAATGATGATGGGAAAACAGATGGAACACTCTGGGGTCAGGGAACCAAACTGATGTTGTTCGATGATATTATTGCAGCACGCAAAATACTCGAAGCCCTGAATAATTCGAGCTTTCAGCTTCGCGGCGTGTCGAAGGCACATCTTGGGGAGCTCAAAAAACTCGAGGAATCCGGTCGCGCTGAACTCTTTGTCATCGTCGGGTTTACGCCTCGCGGAGATATCGAAGCCATGCCGCTTGCCGAACATCTCGCCAGAGTTTCGAAGGCAGGCAATCCGCCGCCTTTGCCCAGACGTTGATTTGCTTTGACTTTTTTGGGGGAATGCTTTGGCCTGCGGCCATACGCATTCCGAAAGCCGCTATTGCTGCCGCAATACGCGGCTTTTTTTATTGGGGTCGGAAATGACCAAATAAAAAAAGCGCGGCTGTTGCCGCGCCTTTGAAAATCCAAGATATGCCGGATTAATCTTCGCCATTCCTCTCGCGCTCCATGCGCAGGGATTCAAAGAGCATTTCCGTGACTTTTTCGCATACTGCGTCAAAGACCTGGTCCGGATCATAGGCCGGGCGGGCGCCGACTGTACCTGCCGGAATGTTTTTGGTCGAATGGAGGTTGGGCTGGCCGGATGACTTTTTGTCGGTATCCCTTTCGAGGGCGAGCAGCGGGGAACCACCGGAACCAAAGGCTCTCTTGACGCGTTCTTCCATGGCTTCAGCGGCCTGTTCCTTGGAATCGATGGAATCACCGGCACCAAAGTGTGAGGTATGGAGCAATTCGTGGGCCAGCAGACCGAGACCTTCCGGCGTTTCGTAATTGAGTTTGTTTTTGCCGAGGAAGATGTTGCTGCCCAGCGTAAAGGCATGTGCGCCCATGGCTTCGGCGGCCATGGCTGCGACGGGACCGGAATAAACCTTGACTTTGGAAATATCGAATCCCAAAAACGGCGAGAGTTTTTCCTGGACAGAGGCCGGAAGCTTCATGGATTCGCTCTTGAGTGAACTCTCGATAGCACCTTCTTTCATGCGGCCGGTTTGGATAAGGGATTGCGTATCGGCTGCCATTCTTCGGGTATCCTTTCGGCTTTCGAGCCAATCCGAGATGATATCCGCAACTCTGGTCTTGGCATTGGCTTCGGGAGCGACTCTCTGTGATGAATCTGTTTCGATGCCGGATACCCGATCGAGCCTGCGGCCGGAAACCGATGGATCGAACTGATTTTCGATGATTTTGATGAGTTCGAGGTTGGCTGCATGCAGGTTGAGGTCTTTGTAGGATTTGCGCAGAGGCATTGAATCCGTTTTATTGAGTTTGATGCCGGCGACGCGATACAGCGACGGGAGCAGGGCATTGGTTTCCTTGTCGTTCTGATTGAAGCGGACGCGTTTGAACAGAGGCTTCTGCGAAGCGTCGTCGATCTTTGCATGCGACATCGGGAAGCCCATATCCGCGCGCACCGAGGGATGGAAAGCCAGCTGGCGCAGGCTGCTGAGCAGCCGGTTCGAACGTTTGGCTTTTTCGGACTGAATCGTGGGGATCGCAGAAACACTGGGTGTGCTGTCGTCGGCCAGTCTGAGGGCAGATTCGGTATTGCGTGCATATTCGCTGCCGGCGCGCGGTGCATAGAAACCTGCGTCTCCGGCATGGGCACTCTGCGCAACCTGATGGACGCGCATCATATCTTCATGGAGTTTCCTGCGCTGGGTCGCGCGATCTGATGTTTCGAATGCGGGAACCGGAAGTTCGTAATCGAGTGCCTTGAGCATCTCGGATTCGTCGGTCGGATAGTCGTGCGACTGTTCGAACTGCATGCGCTTTTGTTCAAACAGCATGCGGGCATCCAGCTGCTGGGCCTGAGCCGCATCGTCTTCAGATTCCGCATGTTCTGCGGATATTTGAGTCAAAACGCCTGCGCGCCACTGAATGTTGTCGAGTTCGCGAATGGCGCGATCGACCTGGGGCGTCTGGATGGACAAGGATTTGAGCGCATTCTGCATGGATTCTGCGCGCTGTGTCGTGTCGGAATCCGTGCCGGTCAGGATCGTCGAGGCAATCGCCGAGAGCTTTTGGGCATCTTCGGGGGACAGCTGGCTCGCGATCGAACTCAGCGTCGATTTATAGATCTGCTCGAGTTTCTGGCTTTCCTGAGCCATGAGCTGCCGGCTCGCCTGACGGATGTTTTCCTGTGCCTGGCGGATTTCTTTGCTTTGGGCTAGGAGCTGGTGATTCAGGGCAGCCTTTCGGTTCAGGGATTCGACAAATTCCTTCGAGAATGCCGGAGTTTCTGGATTTGCATCGTTCCGGGCCTGCGCAGTTCTGGCGCTCGCATCCTGAACGGCGCTGCGAACTTCTTCGACGGAAGCCAGGATGCGCTCCGTTTCGTCAATCTCCTGGGTTTGGGGTTCAAACTGATGTTCGCGCTGGCTCAGGGCTTCGATCAGAGATTGTTCGATGGCGTGGGATTCATTCTGAATCTGGGCAACGCTGTCGGCAAGTTCGATATTGCCGAGCCAGACGCTGTCTGACATGCGTTTTTGCAGGGAGAGGGCGAGTTCACCGGCTTCTTTCTGGCCGGACTGGGCGAGATGCGAGATGGCGCCCTGGACGATTTCGACATGGCGGCTGTCCCAGGAACCTCTGGACTGATCGAGCATGCGCTGCGCGAGTGCGCTGTAATTGCGGTTGAGGACTTCGTCGCGGGGGCTGATTCCGGCTGGACGAAGCGCAGAAACGGGAGCTGCCGGGGCCTTCATGGCCGATCGGATTTCCGCAATACCGGCCTGGATCGAGGTCTCGTCGTATGTGCCATTGAGATAACCCATCATCAGGCGATCGAATGCCTGGCTGAGACGGACGGCGTCGGATCCCTGATAGGTAGTCAGATCTTCGCGAAGTGTCTGGAGTGACGACATAACAGATGATTGTGTGCGTTCCATATTTTCCTCTGATGCAGAATGATTATCTCAAAAAATCGGCGCGATCTCCCGATGATCACAAAAAAGACACCCCCTGTTATGCAAGATCAAATCCCCGGAGATCATTTTTTAATGTGCGGTGACCGAAAAAAGAACATGCGCCGTATTGCCGCAGGCAATAGGTGCATGGCCGCAGGCGTATGGGGCGGTCGCCCCATAGCAGCGGCAATTCAAAATACACAAGACCCCAGGGTGGGGAAAACAGACCTCATGGAAGTCTGAGACCATTGATGAGGGCATCCGGAAGCTGTCCCAGCAGCTTTTGGACGATCGCGAGTGACCATGCCATCGCGCAGCCCGCAGAACGTCCGGTGATCAGGCGGCCATCCGTGACCGTGGGGACGTCGAGGGCAGGGTGTGAAACGCGATCCCAGATGCAGGGGTGACAGGTGAATTTGCGGCCTTCGATCAGGCCGAGGCTGTCATAGACGAGGGGGGCGGCACAGACGGCGGCCAGAATCGCTTCATTGCGGTTCATTTCGGAAATGACTTCTCTGAGATGCGCGTTGGCGAGCATGTTTTCGACGCCGCGCATTCCGCCGGGAAGGATGAGGACGTTGAAGTCCTGTGGGGCGATTGAGGACAAAAGTTCGTCGGCCATGACCGTAATCTGATGCGACCCCGGAACTTCGCGGGAATCCGTCAGCGCGGCCGTCGTGACTTCGATTTTGCAGCGGCGCAGAATGTCAATGACAGTAATGGCTTCAGTTTCCTCAAATCCGGGGGACAGTATGGTCAGTGCATGGTATGGCATGTCGGGCTCCTTGTTTTGGATATATGGGCAAAGTTAAATCGCAGTGGATATGCAATATGCCTTTTTTGCTCTGAACTTTGAGCATTTGAGAATGCATTTGCTGCGCCAGGTTCCAGGCACGGAATTGCAAATACCGGCGAGCAAAATGACCCACTCGTATAACAGAGCCTATATATATAATGATAGAGGTACGGAGGGGACGTTGCATTCCCCTGCAATATAGTTATATAAAAAAACGACCGGTATGCCCAGCGGGTTGTCGCGGGGGAGAGGGACGTGTGCGAAGCGTCCGTCGGTGGCTGGGGATTGAGAAGAGACGATTCATGGAACGTCTGTACGGATGAATGGTAGGAAGAAACGTGCGGTCTGCTAAGGAAAAATTGAAAAATCGCATGGTGTTGGGACGCTGGATGGCCGGGATTCTGGCTTGTTTCCTCGTTTTGGGCACATCGTCATTGGCCTGGGGACAGAGTGCCGATCCGTCCGGCAAAGTCAGCAAGGATTCCGGCAGCAGCAAGAAAAAGAAGGCTCAGTCCGGCAAAAATACAGCAAAAACAAAGGGACAGCCGGCAAATGCCAAAAGCGAGACATTCGAAACGGCGATGCAGAAGCTGCGCAATGCTTACGGCCGCGATCAGAATGCTTCGGCGCTCGTGCACTGCAAGCAGGCCATTGAATTGATGCCAAAAGACCTGGCAGAGGATATCCGCTTCGGCGTCATGATGATGTGCTTCATGCTGTACGATAAAAATGGCCAGTACGAGGAAGCTCTGGAACTCGGAAAAGCCATGAAAACGATGGAGATTCCGGAAAAGCAGAAAAGCGGCCTGTGCTTCATGGAGGCCACTGCCATGACCAAGCTCCACCGCTGGGAAGATGCACGTCAGAAATACCGCGAATGTCCCGGGATCAATGATCAGGAGAAGGCCGTCGTCGAAAGCAATGTGGCTGAGCTTTCGATGATTCAGGGCGACTGCAAAACGGCAGTCGATGCCTATCGTTCGTCGCTGCGCCATGATTCGAAGAATCCGCATGCGGCATTTGGGCTTGCGGTCGCACTTTCCAGAATGGAAGACTGGAAGGGGGCGCGCCGGGCATTTTTGGACGGCGTGCGCATGGATCCGGCATTTTCTTTTTTGAAGGATGCTTTTTTTGAACCTGCTGCCGAAAATGACTATCAGTCCGGATATCGCATGTACGAACTGGGCAGGGATCGCGAAGCCAGGTTCTTCCTCGAACGGTACGTCAATTCGGAAGATCGCGGAAATTACCGGAGTCTTGCTCAGAAACTGCTGTTGAAAATGGATGGCGAGCCGCCGCTGCTGACCGGCACTTATCCGGTTTTGATGGATAATGTGCGAACCATGGCGATGGATGAACAGGGGCGTTTTGTCGCATTCGCAGGCATTGAGCGCGATTCGGGAGAAAAATACAGCACGGGAATCTGGGTGGTCGACGTCCGGGAAGAAAAGGCCAAAAGAGTTCACAGTATCGAAGGGCAGATCGTCACGGACATGGCTTTTGCCGGGGATTCGACGTCCCTTCGGATACTGACGCCGCCCAAACGATACGAGGTGGATGTCGCTCATCCCGAACAGGGATATTACCTGTATGATAATCCCAAAACGTCATTTTCGATGGCGTTTTCGCAGTCGGCGCGCGATATCATCGGTGTGGGCGTCGATGGCGGTCTGACCATGTCGCCGTGGGAAAATCCCTACATGCTCATACCGCTGCTCGAAATACCGCCCGAAACGCGCCGGCTCCGCATCTCGTATGATCATCAGACGATGGTGCTCACGACGGCATTAAAGACGCTGTTCGTCGATATCTCCCACCAGTCGATCGAAAATATTCTGGCGGCGGAATTCGATGTGGAAGCCGTCGCTGCGCATCCCGACAAAAAAATATTTGCACTGGGCATACATCGCGGCGTCCTTCTCGTTAATGAAAAAGGCGGCATCGTCCGCATGCTGGGAACGAATGAGCCGGTTCAGGCGCTGTCTTTCAATAGTTCCGGAAAGAAACTGGCCGTGTTGAGCGGACAGAGCCTCGAAATATGGGATATTCCGGATTCACTGTTCGAGTAGGCCGATGCCCGGAATCATCGCCGGCGATGCTGGTATGTGAGGTTTAAGATGGTTTGTTCAGCTGTTAAAAGAGCAATAATAATTTTGATTGGAGCGTGTTTTTTTGCGGGATGTCAGACACAAAGTGACACATCCGGAAATCAGCGTCCATTTATGGATCCCAATGCGGAGCAGAATGTTCAGGCTGGCGGGGAAACACCCAAAAATGCAGAAATTCAGGAAGATGTGATGCCGCAGCCGGAGGTTGCATACGTCCAGACGGCAGAAACCAATCAGGGCAGCAGTCAGGGAAAGGCGCAGGCAAAACAGAGAAATCGCCAGGATCATCAGTTCAGAACGGAAGATGAACGCAATACCATCGACGTGTTTCACGATACGGCACCTGGAACGGTTTATGTGACGCAGAATCAGGTCATTCGCGATTGGCGCACGGCCCGTGCAACCGAAATACCGGCGGGATCCGGAACGGGATTCATCTGGGATCGATCGGGTCACATTGTGACGAATTATCACGTGATCGATGGCGGAGCCAGCCTGACGGTGACGCTCTACAATCAGAAAACCTATCCGGCCAGGCTCGTCGGCGGCGAGCCCAAAAAGGATATTGCCGTGCTCAAAATTGATGCACCCGCCGGTGAGCTTTCTCCGATTGTGCTTCCCGGGGACGGCTATGAACTCGCCGTGGGACAGAAGGCAATCGCCATCGGCAATCCCTACGGACTCGATCATACGCTGACGACGGGCATCATTTCGGCCATGGGACGCGACCAGCCCGGTTATGGCGGCGTGACCATCCGCGACATGATACAGACGGATGCATCCATCAATCCGGGCAATTCCGGCGGGCCGCTTCTCGATTCCGGCGGTCGCCTGATCGGCATGAATACGATGATTTATTCCAAATCAGGGGCTTCTGCGGGGATCGGTTTTGCCGTGCCTTTTTCGACCATCAAACGCGTCGTGCCTCAGATTATCAAAAACGGACGAGTGCAGCAGATCGGTCTCGGCGTTTCCATTCTTCCCGATTCGGTTGCGCGTCAGCATGGCATCAAGGGCGTCATCATTCGCGCGGTCAGCGAGGATTCTCCTGCTGGCAAGGCCGGACTCAAGGGGCTGAGCACGAACGGCGGCGGCATCTTCCTCGGCGATGTCATCGTTGGGATTAACGATAAACCGGTGACCTGCTACGACGATTTGTACGGCATACTCGACAATCATCAGCCGGGAGAAAAAGTCACGGTCCGCGTCAGACGCGAAGGTCAGGTCGTTGGGATTCCCGTGGAACTGTTTGTTTTGCCGGATGAATAAGGATTTATTTTTTGTGTGGGCTGCTGTCGTTCGACACGCAGCCTGCTGCGCCGCTATTGACATACGCGGCTTTAAGCGCCGCTATTGATATACGCGGCGCTTTGTTTTGATGGGGTTTGACATGACCCTCGCAGGCGTAGGGTGGTTTGAATTTGTGACGATTTTTTTTTGACGATTTTTTGGGGAAGAATAATAAAAGACATTGCCGCTCGTAATCCGCTTGACGCAAGAGGGGAAGGTGAAGTAAATTGCACCTTCGCATCGGCATGCAAAAAATGTCGAATTTGTCGTGTGTCCATATCAACCGTTGCTGGCATAAAGTCGGCGACAATAGAGGAAGTTTAGGAGGGGATGTTGAATTCTTTGAACAATAATCCCGGAGACGGAAATCTGAACCGCGGTGTTCAGGCGCAGGAAGAGCCAGTGATTCAAGAGGTCTACGAAGCGGAGCCGGATGATTATAATTTCCAGCCACAGCTTCGCGAAGTGGATGAAGTGGAACTTCGAAATCTGTCCGCGATCCGCGAAGAAACAACGGTGGATACGCGCGTATACAAAGTTGCTGCTTTATTCCTGATTGCAGCGCTTGTCGGTGGTCTGGTTGGCTATTTATGTGCATCTGGTTCAGCCAGTACAGCAGATGTCAACCGCAGGTCTTCTGTTGCCGAAACAATTAAGAGGACTGTTGAGGCCAAACTTGCAGAGTTCGATAAGCTCGACAAGGACTTCAAAAGCATCGAGAATGGCAACTATAATGAGGCATCCTTCAGCATGTTGAGGGGATATGTTCAGAAGCACACTTATATGCTCGATATTTCGAGTGAAGTGACTTCGGAAGTCGTTCTCCTCGCCGGTGATTCACGCGCAAATCCTCTGGAAGGACTTCGTACATATTCAGCGGATACCATGCTCCTGACGCAGCTTTTGAGCAGCCATCTGAATGAGACATTGGTGGATTCCGAAGAAATTTCGGAACTGCAGAGCAAAGGTGGAAATGCCAGCGTGACGTATGCCATGCAGATCCTTCCGTCAGCCATCTATTATTTGGGTACAGATGCACCTCGCTCTCAGTATGCCAACGGCGTTATCAATATTTTCTCCCTCAAGGAAGAAATTGATAATGATAATGAGCTTGAGCGCGTTTATGAGCAGTTAAAAACTGATCAGTCATGGTCTCAGGCACAGCAGATTTATCGCGATTACAAACCGGAAGGCAAAAAACAGGCAGCCGAACTTGGTGAAGCTGTACTGCCGAATCATCTGATGTATCGCGTCGTTGATCGTCACGGAAGTGAATCACTTCTCTTTGCTGATGAATTGATTCTCGTTGATCGCAGCTATTTGTTTGGCGATAAATCCGCCAATGCTTGGCAGCGATATAAACGCCGCAATGAGCAGATCAGAGCTCTCATTGATGAGGCTCGCAAGGCAAGCTCGACTATCATCAGTGACCTGGATAAGTTTATCGTTAAGAAGTAAGTACGCGGCCTGGGGTGTCGTGCAGTCTCCATATCATCCTACTAAAAAGCGAAGGCATAACAGTGAGTGGCATTGTTGCCGCAATAACCGGCCTGGGAGGGAATGTTGAATTCTTCCAATAATTCTAAGTTCAAAAATCTCGACGAACTCAAAGCACGTATGGCTGCCAAAAATAGTGGTGGCGGCTTCGGTGGCGGTGGTGGCTTCGGCGGTGGCGGCGGCTTCGGCGGCGGCGGCTTCGGTGGTGGCTTCGGTGGGGTAAAGTTACCCAAAAAACAACAGCAGATTATTATCGAAGAAGATGAAGCTGATCCCGGCAAGATGTTCGATTATGATATGAATCAGATCGACAAATCCTTGTTGCCGCCTAAAGATAACACCAAGCCGATTATGGTCGGCGCACTGACCATCGTTTGTATCATTTTCGGTGCCTTTATCGGTTGGTGCTGGCAGGGGGTATTGGCTGATCGCGCAAGCGTCAATGAGCGTATTGAAGTCGCCATCAAAGTCGATGCTACTGTCAAACCGAAGGTTGATAGTTTTCAGTCTTATGCTCAGAGCTTTAAGCAGCGAAGTGAATCTCTCGGCGCTGGCGTTCTGGAATATAATGAGGACTTTTATAATAAATTCATTAAAAATTATAAGTCCTTTAACTTCGTGCTTGATGTCGGCCAGGATCTGCCGGCTGATACCATCACCATGGCAAGCAACGCCGGTAATAATCCCCTGAGCGATTTGCGTGGTTATGGCGCAGGCACAACGCTGCTCTCCAAACTCCTCGATACTCACATCGAAGAAACCGAAAAGGATAAAGGCGAGATTAACGCTCTGCTCGGTAAAAGCAGCGCAACAGATCGCAATATCGTCTATGCCTTTAAAGTCGATGCAGCTGCCCTGCTTTCCCTGGCTACCCCGGGTACCGACAGACTTGCAAAGGCTCTGACCATCGGTTCCAATGATGTTTATCAGGTAAAAGCCGTCATTACCGATGATGTCGATGCCAGCAAGGCTTTCCAGGAAATGATTTCTTCTGGCAGGCTCAATGAAGAACAGGCTAAAGCCAGAACCTATTCGGCTGAAGCTGAACAGGCCAAAAAAGCCGCCAAAATTGCAAAAGCCAAAAAGGCTAATAAGACCGTTAAGGAAACTGTCGAAATCACTACAGATCCCGATCTCGTATTACCGGCTCGTATGATTTACGTGCTTGAAGATCGCAACGGCAACAGACAGAATGTCTTTGCGGATGAAGTCCTCCTGCTCGAGCGCTCCAAACTCTTTGCCGGCAGCGCAAATGCTTTGGAAAGATACCGCAAGCGTATGGTTCAAATCCTTGCAATCCTCGGCGAAATCGAAAAAACGACAGATGGTTTGCAAAGCAGACTTCACGTCATTTCGACAGAAGAGCCAATTTAATTGCACATCGAAGAAGCCTCTGGAAACAGAGGCTTTTTTATTATGTTTGTTTTGCGGCAGACACGTTTCGGCTGTCTGTCAAAGATTGTTGAATGCCACGGACTGAGTTCTGATGTGGGGGAGATGTTTGAACATGTATCGCGTTTGTCGTTGGAGTCTGATTACTGCATCGCTCTTTATTATGATGCCTTTGGCTGTGAAGCTGGCATTCGCTGCACCTGATTCACACGAAATTATTCAGAAACTGGCAGTCGAAAATTATGGCACTCAGACGGTTTTGAACGGCAAATCAATTCAGATTCCCAAGGGGTGGATGCTAAAGAAAAAAAGTGATTCATCCATCGCATTTGTTGTGCCTTATCACCATGGAGTCACCGGGGGAATCGAATTGGCTGAAAAAGCTTTATCCGTACAGGAGAGTGCAGATCTGCTTTCTTCTGCATATAAAACAGACTTTCGAATCGACTCTGTTGAACAATTAAACGGCGGTGAAAAAAAAGGGAATAAGGCTATCCTTTCCGGCAGATTTGGGGGCGAAATTTGTCAGGTTTTGATTTTTACCGGTGAGCTGAATTCGGGCAATTCAGTATTGTTCCACGCCATCGTGCCTTCGGCATGGTTCAATACCTATACTCAGTTTCTCGAAGATATCCTTGGGTCACTTCAATGATTTGGTGCACTGGTGGTTGCGCCCCGAAGGGGTGTGTCTGGTTTTCATTATTAACCTAATAACAATCAGTACAGACGTTCCGCGGAACGTCTTTATTACGCATTACCAACCCCCAAATCATCTCCCGGATCACCAGCCAAATGCTTCACGTATGTAAAATGCGTGTTTGAAATATTGTATTCTTGGTGCTTTGTGCCGGGCAATAATGACGGCAGCAATATCACAGCGATATACAGCTTTGTCATATTCATGAGTTCCTATCCAGTGTCGCATGGTGGATATGATTTTTTTGCGTTTCGTCTGTGTGACATTGATTTCCGGGGCTAGTCCATGCGTCGTCGTTCTGGATTTGACTTCGACAAAAGTGACGGTCGGATAGCCTTTGAGATCTTCGTTCATTTTGCTTGCAATAATATCCGCCTCTCCTCTTCTGGTCTGGTAATTTTTGGCACAAATCGTCCAGTTATGCTGTTTCAGATACCAGATAACCAGATTTTCTGCACTGCAGCCGGTGCGCATTTTCGAGGTCAGTACTCGTTTTTGTGCATGCCAGACATCGCTTTTTACAGGCTGTGCAGGATGCCGGCGCACCCGGGGGAATCGTGTGTGATGTTGATTCAATTCTTTCATGAGTTATTCACATGTTGTGGATAAAAACCGATGGATAAAATAGGGCGTCAAGTATAATCGTATGCTGGAATGTGAAATAAATTTTATCCTTTAAAATCAATGACTTGAGTGCTGTATGTAATTTTTTTGCTTGACACTGTTTTGACGTATTTTTCGGCTGTTATTGAATAAAACCTGTGGATAAGTTGTGGACAATTTGTGGACTGGATGGTGATAATTTGGGACAGAAAGTGATTCTTACGCATGGGGTCGAAGCTGGTGGGATGGAATATATAGGCAGTGTCTGAAGGGTATGGAAAAATGTTTCTGCTGTATGCTGACTGTTATCGTCGTTCATGGAACTTTGAATGTATTTGCTGACAGGCGGCAGATCAGATTGAAGTTGGGGAAAAATGGCCATTTGATACGTGAATGTGAGAAAGTTTTTCAGATGTCCGGTGATTTCTTTCGAAAATCTGATTTTTTTGAGTTGTTTCCAAAGCGGGCTGAGTTGTTTCCGATGCTTTTGAATTGTGCTGCGGAATTCAGTGTTCAGTGTCGTGTGCTGGATGGTTGAACGGCTGTAGTCAAGAAATGCCGGTTCAATGACAGGAATCCATTGATCATTGTGTTTGCTCCAGACAGGTGGGATACCTTTGGCATTGACGTACAGTACCTCATGAATTTCCTGCGCAATGTCCGGTATTTGCCAGCATTCCTGGAGTTGTTTTCGGGTATGAAGCCTCGATATGAGATTCATTTCGTATCTGGCAATCATTTCCGGGGCATTCGTGGTTCGCATGGTCATAATTTGGATATGGCGGGCAGACTGACCTTTTCGTGAGATTCTGCCTTCCCTTTGGTGAAGAGTGGTCGGATTCCAGGGTAAATCAAAATGAATCAGAACTGAGGCTTTTTGGAGATTATGGCCGCAGGCAAATGCATCGGTGCAAATGAGTATTTGGGTGTCAGGAAGGGCATTCTGTGTCCAGGACAAAGGAAGGGATTGTCCGGGATCAAACATGGCGATTAAGAGATCCGGTGAAATATTGTGTTGGTTCAGCTTTGCCTGGGCTGAAGTGATCAAGCCAACGGGTTTGTCAATTTTGAGGTTTTCGGCAATATACAAGGCTGTATCGGCATATTGTGTAAAAATGATGACCTTTTTTTCAGGATCGATCTGATTCAGGCATTTGCGAAGGTTGTTCATCTTTTCGTCGTACCGTTTATTGAAGCTGTCGAGAAATTGAATGCACGTTTTGAGATGGTGTGCGATTTGCTGAATGTCGCTGTCTGTTTCGGACACATGAGGGTGTGTGGTGGAAGGATAACAAAAGGGAAGCAGTAACTGATTGCCGTCCGTTCCCATGAGAGTGCGAAATAGATCGCGAGTGAGAATAAGTCCGGATGGCTGTCGGCAGTTTCGGTAGTACTGATATAGCTTTTTCAGGGTTATCAGGCAGGAGTTTTGATGGCTCAGCAGTCTGTGTATGAGGATTGTTGGCAAAAGTGAAATGGGAATAACGTCATCATTGGGGAGAATTGCGTTCCACTGAATCCTCGCCATCGTGTCCAGAAATGAGGTGTAATCCGGATGGGCATTTGTAATGGAATAGTGAATGGTCGAGTATTGTTTGATACATTCGTTTTCGATTTGCAGTGCGGGGACTCGGGATTGCGGCATAATTGCCTGGGCAAAAGCGCTAATCCATGCGGGTTCGGTGACTTTGTCCGGAAGACCGCATAATCGCATGAGCGCAAAAAGATCCTGCCACCCGAGAGAAATGGGAGTCGCTGTAATCAGGCATATTTTATGACGCGCAGTCAATCGCCTGAGATTGTTGTATCGGTTTGTGGATTGGTTTTTCAGTAGATGCGCTTCATCGATGAGCCATAAATCGTCCGCATTTCGTGGAATTGGAATCCTGTTAAGGCTTGCGGTTTGATAGGAGTGGAGGCTGGCTCTGACATCGAACTGCTTGAGTACATGCTGCCATTGTCCGAGCAGGTGGGCCGGGGCAACGACATGGCATGCGGTGTTGTCCTGATTCTGGCAGAATGCTGCCAGTGCGGCTGCGATATACGTTTTCCCGCTTCCAACGGTTTCATACAATAACAGAGCCCTGTGATTCTGGATGATGCTGAGACTGGCAGACAGAGTCATTCGCTGTGAGGGCGTCAGTTTGTTGTAATGGCTGCCCGACAGAATCTTTGTTGCGGAATCGTCTGTGAAAATGATGGATTCCATATTAACCTGCTTTTTGTGTGGCTTGCTGTATTCCGGGAAGAGATCTTTGAGGTTTGATGCGGGTGTGCTGTGATGGCTGACTCAGACATGCTTCAATTTGCTTATCAATTTGGTTTTGCAGTTCCGTGAGCTGATGCTGTTGGGCTTTATGACAGGCTTTGGAGAGCTCAATGATTCTTTCGGTTTCCCGGGGATAGGTTTCCATATCCAGAAACCAGGGAAGTTTCCCAATAACCCAGGCAAAATATCTGCGATAGTCATTACGGGCATGCTCCGCATGGTATCTGCAAAATGCTCTTACGACGGAGGAGTTGAGATAGGCTGAGAGCAGATAGCCTTCATCCTCTGTCTGCACGGGAATGTAATATACTGTATTCACCGGTATCACCTTGGGATCCCGAATGAAGCAGGCATTGAGTTCCTGCGAAATATCTCGCCATACAACTTTCATTTGAGACAGATATTCGGAAGTGCCAAACAGCGAATGGACGGGTTTGGTTCCCAGACCCTTGCGCTCTTTCAGGATATTGTGATGTTTGGCAATCCACGCATGGGCGGCAGAAGGCAGCTGCAGCAGGGGAGAGGCCGGATTATTCCATTGATGCGTAAACAGCAGGCATTGAGGCGTTTGGAACGAATAGGCCTGGATGTTTGCTCCTCGCAGTGCCGGATATATGAGCTCACTTTCGATGGGAACCGCATCCTGTAAATGTCCGAAAAGTATGGCGGCATTATGGTCTTTCGGATTGACGGTGTTCTGGCATGATCCAATAAAGATGTGATTTGCGCCGGTGCACACGCCACGTTTGATGGTGAACGCATCCGATATCTTTCGCGTGCTGGGACTCAGATGCTGCATGAAGGGCACCGGAGAATGTGAACTTTCTTCCGCATGATTCAAATCGGGGATGTTCGCCAATGCATCAGAGTTTTCTCGCTTGAGCATTAATGATGCCGGATAAGTGGCTGCTGCAAATGCGTTGTATTTGGCATTGGACCAGTCCTTGAACTGGATGATTGTGGCATGGCTGCGAAGATAATTCCTGAATGCTTCGTATGATGGGGCAGAAAACAGCTTGTTGGGAATGAGCATATTGAGGATGCCGCTGTTGCTGAGACACTGAAGGGATTTTTCAATAAAAAGAGCGCTGATGTCCGTCGATTGAGCATGTGTGCCAGGTACGGGGAGTGCCGTTTTATACAGATTGCGCAGCACAACCTGTGACTCTTCGGGAAGCGTGTGCAGGGAGTACCAGGGGGGATTGCCTAAGATAATATCGAATCCGCCATTCGAAAGAATATCGCCGAAATGAATATCAAAACTGAATCCGGGAAGTTGGTTGGAGGCCAGACAGGTATTGAGCTTTTGACGATGATTATTGAGTATTTGCAGTCGCTGACGCTGTGCAAAGGATGGTGATTGTTTTTGGCCAAACAATGAACGGGAATTCATTTCGATGATATGGAATTCATGTTCACAGGCATCGACAAACATCTGAAACAGCTTTTGGCCGGTTTGATGCATTTCTTCGTGGATCTGACCGGACAGCTTTTTCTTGGTATAGCCGGTGGCAAGGCGATAGCGGTGTTTAAGATGTGCCGTCTGATCGATTTGTTTAGGCAGTTCAATGCCGAGAACCTGAGCATATTGGCTTAAATCGGTGAGGGTATCACCGCATTGAATATTGAGATCGAGGTTGGGCAGGGAAGGAAGGGATTCGCATTGGGGAAAATAGCTGATTAATTCGAGCCACAGACGAAGTTCACAGAGCTGATTCGCTGCAGGAATGATGTCGACACCGAAAAGATTTCTGGCAAGAATATGGCGCGCAAGCTGGCCTGGATGTGATGCTTCTCCGCATCGTTTCTTCAGACCTGAACGAATACGATGCAGAATATCGAGAGCACATTGCAAAAATGCACCGCTGCCAACAGCTGGATCGAGAATCGTGATCCCGGCGAGTCGATGGTCGATTTGACGAGCTTTTTCCGGAGAGATGAATGAATAATTCTCCCGAACACAGACAGACTGGGCCTGTTCATCCGTAAATGAGTACTCCTGTTTGAACCATTGTCTGAAGACATCCAGAACGAGACATCTGGCAAGGGGAAGCGGCGTATAATAGGAACCGGTTGCTGCGCGGTTTTTTTGCGCCATCAGCGATTCGAAAACATGTCCGAGCATCATGGGATCAAGTGTCAGGCATGAGGAATGACCGGCTTTATCGGGTGTCAGTGAATATTGTTCAAACAGATCGTGAATGAGCCTTAGCCAGAGCGTATTGGGAACGTCGAGTTCGGGAGATGTTTTTTCTATAGGGGAGGGGGTAAACAATCCGCCGTTAAGGAAGGGTATGTTGCCAAGCTCTTTGGAACGAAGCGTTCGACGATGTTCTGAACGGTTCAGCGTTTCAAAAAATAAGGGCTGAAGAAAATCCCGATAAATGGAAAGATTCTGTTCGTGCTTGTTCTGAGCTTCCTCCATGAGAAAATGGGAACGATTGTCGAGCGTTCCCCTTGCGGACAGAAAAGCGACAAAAAATAGTCTGAGCATCGTATCCAGTGAAAGCTGCTGGCGAATCTGCGGCGTGTCATCAGAGAGATTTTTCCAGGCATTACATAGCTTCAGGTAGTACTTTCTAAATTCACTGACGAATTTTTGTTCAAGTCTGCGTTTCCCGAATTTTCTGTCGAGTTCAAACGTAAATTCCAGAAAGGAATCAAGATGAATAAGTGAGGATAGGTCTGAATTGTTTTTCCATATCAGCTCATGAATGACGATGGGAGAAATATCGAGAGCCGATTGGGCATAGATATCCAGGGACTCTCCATCAGGATGAATGAAAACAAGGACAGTGTCGGGAGTTTTCTTCAGGCATTGTTTGATCCGGGAAAGGGAAACGGTACCGGGATGGGAAAAACAATACAGTTTCATCCAGTCATTCCTGCCGGAAAATAAAGGTACCTGATTATCCTTAAAAACCATTTCGGGATCTGTGGGGGCGAGTGCCCATGTCTCGAGCAGGAAATGAACAAATTCCGAATGGATAGCTGATGGTTTCATGACGCACCCTCCATGTTGAAAGACCAACATAGATATTGTGAAAAAACTGAAAAAAGGGCGCGAAAAACGAAAAAAGGCATCCTGCGCGGATGCCTTTGAATCTCATTAATAAAGTGGAAAATGCGTTATTTAATGGGTTTTTCTGCAACAAAAATATTTCTGGGGCTCGTCGCTCCAAAGTATGCTCCCGGCAAGGAGTAATCGCCGCTGAGTTCGACGACTTTGAAGCCTGCTCGCATAAGAAGTGCTCTCATTTCGGTAGCAGAATAGAGACGAATCTGTATCTTTTGTTCCCATGGAGCACGGGAGGTGTCATCAAAAACAAATGAACGCTGAACTTTCAGCACACCGGTGATTTGCTCCAGATCGATTTCTTCCAGAAGCATACAGCCCTGACCTTTCCACCAGAGTCGGAGAGGTAAATCATTGACGAGAAAATCGCGGTTTACGGTCTCGATGAGAAATACGCCGCCCGGTTTAATGGCATTAAAAATACCTTGAAGGACCTTGAAATTGCTCAGATCATCAAAATATCCAAAACTGGTCTGAACATTATAGATGGCATCAAATATGGCTTTGAATGAGAGTTTTCTCATATCGCCATGGACAAATTTAATGGCCTGATTTTTGGCTTGTGCATCGGCAAGAGCTTTTTTGAGCATGACCATCGAAAGATCCATGCCGACCATATCAAACCCTCGCGTCGCCAGCTCCAGGGTATGTCGTCCAAAACCGCAGCACAAGTCGAGAACACGGGCTCCGGATTCAATGCCAAGACGTTCAATAATAAATTTGGCTTCCCGTTTTGTCTGCCTTGGGGAGGATTTCGGAATCGTGCGGAAGTAATCATCGTTGAATACTTGCGTATACCATTTGTTATCCGGGAACTTCATGGCCGCCAGATCTCTGGCTTCATCGTTTTTTCCACCCGGAAGAATGTCGTTGAGTGCTTCCTGGGTATAGGCTGTTTCACCCTCGCGCAGGACTCTGCTGTTCGCAATCATGCTTGCTGCCGGCTTGGGAGGTGGAACCGGCGGACGCTTGTTCGACGGGGTGTGCGATTTGTCGTGACTGGTATCGGCTTCTTCTGTTTTCCCGGGGGCTGGCTCTTCCTTGGGCGCAGGTGGCTCTTCCACAGGTTGGGCTGCCGACTTTTTGGAGGGGTTGTCGAATGGCTTAATCGATCTTTTGGAAGGCTGAGGCGCTGGTGGAATAGAATCCGTCGGCTTTTCTTCTGCTTTTGATTTTTCCTCAGCTTTTGAATGAGTATCAGGTTTCGGCTGCTCCGGGATTGGATAGGCAGGAGCCGTTTCAGGTTTTGTTTCCGCAACACTTGTTTCCGCAACAGCATTCGGTTCGGAAACAGCTTCTTCCTCCGACTGAACATCACTTGGGGACTCTGATGGCACAACAGGTTCTTCAGACGACTCTGGTTCACCCTTGTCCGCTTCATCTTTGTCGGACTCAGATTGTGGCACATCCTGCATATCCGAATCAGCAGCCACTTCAGAAATCTTTTCAGCATCTGATTCTGATTCTGAGGCAGTCTGCGGCGATGACGCCAAATCTGACGGTGAGGCAAGGTTGGTCGCAGGAGACGAATACATCGAAACTGCAGGCATGGAAGGAATTGTTGCCAAACTCTCCAGATTACTGGATGACGCAAGAATATTGACGATGGAACGATTGGTCGGAGATGAATTCAACCCAGGCTCGTAATCATCGTCATCATCATCAAGGTCTTCCAGAAGTTCAGCGGCATCAGGATCATAAGAGGCTTCATTGGCCGTAACGATATCTTTGTTTTCCTTATCCATATCCACAACCCATTCGGTGATGTCGTAAAATGATGGCTCAAAAACCATCAGATAATACCATGCTTATCAATTTAACCCAAAAAAAAGAAACAGGAAACTATTATATCCTGCAAATAAAGAATTGTGTTGAGAATCGTAATATGGGATGGGCTCCGCCATTCATGGAACGTAACAAATCATAGACCGGTTCAGGTTATCCAGTTCCCCAGAGGCATGCCCATGCGAATAGCACATCCGGTCTGCAAATTCTCTTCCGGTTCAAAACCATCCCGATCAACAAACAGTACCACCGTACTCCCAAGCTCAAAACACGCTATCTCCATACCAGGATGGACTTCAAATGGCTTGTCCAGAGTTCGGGAAAACGGCAGCCTTAAAAGTTCCCTGTTCGTAACAAATTTATCAAATGAAAGTGAAATACGTCCGACACAGGTCGCACCAACTTTGACCAGGGCACATCGGTGACCGTCTTTACGGGTAATAAAGGATGTCAGACGCTCATTGGCAGGAAGCAGATCGTCCGTGAGCATGTAGCCAAGCCGGTTGACCGGAAGCAATCGCCCCGGAACGTAAGCAATATCAGTGATGACCCCATCCATCGGAGCATGAATTCGATGATAGTTGGAGGGAGACAGATAGATGGTAAAAGCATAGGCATCCTTCAGCCACTCCGTAAGATTCGGATTGTCAGGTGCCGCAAGCTCCCGGGCACTGTATTCCTGTCCCTTGGCCTGAAGCAGTATGCCGTCCCGGATTTCTCCGGCAAAACTCAATTTTCCGTCAACCGGTGAAACCAGTTGAGCAGAACTGATGGGATGCGTTTCGGGACGAATCGATCGCGTGAAAAGCGCATTGAGTGAGTGAAACTCTCTCAGCGGTTTCTCTGACTCTTCCATATTAATGTGCGCCAGATGCGCAAAACTTCGATTCAAAAATTGCTGAATCGGTGGATAAAACTCGATCTCCGAGACTGCTCCGAATATTCGGCTGGTAATTGCACTGGGGACAATATCCAATGCCTTACTGATAATACCCATAATTCTCCTTGAAAATAAAAATGTGCTTCCGGCACCTCATTCCAGTATGACATAAGAATGGATGAAAAACAAAATAACGATGCAGAGCCGAAAAGAATGTGGAATAAAATATCCGGTGAAAAAGAAAAATCCAAACGCATCAAAGTTTTGGGATAAACCGGAATATGGCCAAATGATTCGTTGAATGCTCTCTACTTTACTTTTGGATCGGAGCGTGTTATTCTGACACGGATTGGATATGCTCGACAGAAGAATCTGTCTGCCCAATATTTATATTGCGTCACTTGAGTCATTGAGGGAGTCCTGATATGCGGTTAAAGAATAAATTGTTGACAGTCGGTTGCGTCGCGGTTGCGGCCGCTACTCTGTTTTCCGGTGTTGCCTGTAATGAGCATACAATGCAGCCGTTCGCACAATCATTGAGCTCTGGTAAACAGCAAAGCCAAAGCTCCGGTAATGCTCGCGCTGTCGATATTCTTTTCGTTATCGATAACTCTAACTCCATGAGAGAGGAACAGCTCGGGCTCGACGATAACTTCGAAAAATTCCTCGATAAACTCGTCAACGCAAACGCCGACTTCCGTCTCGCTGCCGTTTCAACCAGTTATACTGGTAATAATATGGAACTCGTTACGAAAGCTCTGGAACATGGTTCCACCGTTTTGACAAAACTGAATTCCGATCAGATTTCTGATATTCGAAAGGAATGTGCCGATTACTTTAATGCTACCGATAATCCCTATGGTAAAGAGAGTCGTATCGCTCCAAAAGCAAAATGGATCGATTTCGGCGATGTCCGGAGCATCGAAGATAAAGATAAGTTGAAGCAAACTGTTCAGAATCTGTTCCGATGCGAAGCCATTATGGGTACGGATGGTAACGCAACCGAAAAAGGTCTGGCAACCATGAAAAGCGCTCTCGATACCGCACGCGATTTGTCCGTTATCGGTGACAGAGAAAAAAGTATTAAGGCTAACTTCAAACGCGATGGTTCCATCCTCGCTATCGTTTTCGTCACAGACGAAAATGATTGCAGCTCTTCTTCAAACCTTAAAGATAATGCATGCGAAACAGAACGAAATATCGAAGATAGCTGCGTGATGACACGTGAAGACGTCGTACAGAGCCAGACCGGAAAGGCCAGCTCGCTCGTCCTCTCTGCCGGTCAGGCTATCGAATTTAACGGCGAAACAAAAACCGTCCGCGAATGGTGCGTCTCCGGTGATAGTACCGCGCGTGAGGCTTTGGAGGCTTGCCTCGGTGATCCGGAATGCAATGCGGCAACCTACATTAAATGCCCCGAAAAATGTGACGAAAATGGCGAAAATTGCGAAACCAAATGCGCTAACTCCCTCGACGCCAGAAGTGATTACTATCAGTTCCTGCTCAACTACGTTATCGCAAGTAATGAAGCCTATTATCGTTCACAGAACGTGACGACATTCAGTGAACTCAAAAATGCTGAGGAACGTACTGAACTCCTCACCAGCCTCGCTGAATCCGATATCATTATCGCTTCCATTATTAACCGTGACCAGGGCGTTCGCTATGATTCAACTCTCCCCGAAAACTGGTGCGGTACCGCAGGAAGCCAGAGCTATCGATATCAGTTGTTCGCTGAAATGTTCCATAACGATCCCATCTATGCTCCCATCTGCTGCAAGAGCGAGGTCTATAACGCTGGCGGCGGTGCCGATGAAGTCGTTTGCGATCTGAATATGACTGGTCAGAATGGTCAGTTCGGACCCGTCCTCAGCGTCATCGGTGAACGTATCGGTAAAGCTGTTAACACGCTCTGCGCCGATTCTATGCCCATCGTCTGCAAACCCGAAGATTGTGTACCGGGTAAGGAAAAAGCCACATGCCCATGCAACTTCGGATGCAATGATGAGGCTTATTTCGAAAATTCGGCCAACGAATATCACCTTTGCAACGAATTCGACTTCAAGGTCGGTACGGTTCCTTTGGGCGCCCTCGGCACTGATAACCCAATGAAAGATTATCACCCCTTCGAAAAGGACAAAGATTATATCATCGATTTCGAGTCTTCCTATTGTAAGACGCGTACCGGTTCGCCAATTCAGATTAACCTGATTACCGCTGAATCCGGTCGTGACCTCGTGTTCGATTATCCGAAACAGGTTTCCGGTCACTAATCCTTTTCACACTGATTTTAAGCCGCACGAAAGTGCGGCTTTTTTTTTGTGTGTTTTATACGCGCGCCTTTTGCTGCGCAATACGGCTTGCGCTGCGGCCTATTTCGCTGACGCTCAATACGCCCGCAGATGCTTATGGAATAAGAACGCCACAAATAAGATCGTTACCTTTTTTTAAAAAAAAGTTGCTTTCGGTATTAAAAATGCGTAAAAGCCCGTCTCGGAGGTGTGGCTGAGTGGTCGATAGCGGCGGTCTTGAAAACCGTTGAACCTTTACGGGTTCCGGGGGTTCGAATCCCTCTGCCTCCGCTCTTAAGACTGGCAAATCAATGCTGGTCTTTTTTTTTGCCCGCTTACAGATGAGCAATGGAATGCTAAGAACATGGCTCTTTTTATTCTCGAAATGCCACTTTGCATTTCGGAGGTAAGGCATCGTGATGGATCAGAATTTGGATTTGACGGATTACAATAATGCAGCCTTCTGCAATTCTTTCGCAAAGCAGCAGCAGATCTTTGATCAGTATCTTAAACTGAAGGGACCGGATAAATGTCTGGCGGCATTGGCCCTGTTTCAGACGCCTTATCACGATTTGTTCGAAGCTGTACTCGATACCTGTACTGAAGATTGGGTCGACTCGGATGAATGGCAGGAATGCCTGAAATCCGCTATCGGAGATGACAGATGGCAAAATAATAATCGGGTCGCTCAGGCAATCCTGATCCTTTTGCAGCGTATGGAGAGTTCTCTGAAACCTGAATTTACGGTGTTCTATCGAAAATGCCTGGACAGTTCCGATAATGATGTGCGTTACCAGGCTTTTTGTCTCGCCGAACTCCAGGAGGAGAATTCTGAAGATTACCTGGAACGCATCAAAAAATGGATTCAGTCCGACGATGAGGATTTTAGAATCGTTTCAATTCAGGCACTGGAAAGACTAAAACCCGAATGGGCTGCTGCGACACTTAAAAAACGGGCTGAAAAAGCCGTCGGCGTTGAGGCATTCCATATCATCCTGGCACAACTCCGCGTTAACGATAGTTCCGAACGGGAAGAATTAACATTAAAACTCATGCAGTTCGTTGACGATGATCGATACTCATTTGCCGCTATTCGCGCACTCGCACAATACGGAACAAAAACAGCTGTCCCTGCGTTATTGAATGTTGCACGCAGTTTTCTTGCGGAACCGACGCTCAGAGTCGCAGCCGCTGGGGCCGCTGCAAAGCTGGGAAGCGATACGGGAATGCAAATTTTGTTAAAATTTTCTCAATCTCGGCATGGGAATCCCAAATACGCATCAGAGCTGCTCAGTGAAATTGAGCAGAGTAAGATTTGCGATAATCGTTGAAATCATGTATTAATCCGTGTATTGGTCGCAATTGTGACAGACACATCTCGTTGAGGAGGTTATCATGAGAAAGGTTTTATCTACAATAATTGCCATAGCTATAGCTTCTTCCTGCGGCGCTTCCGTACTTTTTACCTGTGATATGGCACAGGCACAGTCCAAGCCTGCCGCAAAAGCAAACAAAGGTAAACCGGCATTGAATTCTGTTTTGGGGGCTTTAAAGTGGGGAATGAGCTCCGAAAAGGCCAAAAAAATTATCGCCGACAAAATTATGGCTGATTATAACGCTAAGGCAGAGGGAAATGCTGATCTTTCCTATATCGATCACCTCCGCAAGACGCATAGTGATCGAGTCGAAAATATGCAGAAGTCATATTTGACGCTGACTCGCGACAATTCGGCTGCACTTTCCGTTTCGATCGTTGGCGAAGAATTTATGCCGGATGCAGGCGAATCCATGCTCACTTCGCGTGAGGATAATGCAACAAAGTATTATTTCTTCCAGAATGATAAGCTTTATAAGGTCGCCGTCGTTTATGATTCCTCATACCTTGGGCCGGTCGCTTTCGACACTTTCTGCGCTACTACCGCTCAGAAATATGGCAAGGCCGCAAAGGAAATCTGGGATGATGACGGCAACTTCCTCGCTTCCGTCTGGACTGACAACAGCAATGTCAAACTGACCGTAAAGAATAAATTTTCTTCATATAACACGGTTTTGATGGTGTTCGCTGATGATGCTGTCGAAAGTGGTTTGACTGCAAAACATGTCGACTACTACAAAACGCTGAATAAAGGCCCGGAAGTCAGTTCGGCAATCGAAGCTCTGACTGCAGATTCCGGTGACGAAGATGCCAGCAGCGTCGATGCACTCCTCGGCAAGAAAACAAAGGTCGATCTGTTGGCCGGTCTTTCCCAGGAAGATATCGATATTATTAATGGTGTAACCACCGAAAAAGAAGTCGAAAAGAAGAAAAAAGCCAAAGCCAAAAAAGCTGCCAAGGATCGTAAAAACGATGCTAAGGCCAAGAAAGGTCTTGAAATCTTCTAATACAGGCATTTATGCATAAAAAGGCGGGTTGTTGCCCGCCTTTTTTTATTCTTTGTCGAAATGATTGTGCAAAGTATTATGAGACATATCCCAGTGGGATGGCACATTTGAAAAGAGCTGTATATTCGGAGGGTTGATAATGAAGCTGAGTAAAACAATTTGCGCATATCTGCTCATGACCGTGTTGCTGGGATGCAGCAGTGATGACAGTTCCGAAAAGGCTGCCTGTGATGATAATGCAAAGCCGTCAGAGGATTGTGTTTGTCGCGATAATGAGTGGGATTGTCCGGATAATACGATAAAATGTCCCGCAAAATGTCCTGAACATTGCGGCAAAGATGGCGTCTGCTTGCCGGATGACAGCGTCGAATGCCCAGCCGACTGTCCCGAACATTGCGGCAAAGATGGCGTCTGTTTGCCGGACGACAGCGTCGAATGCCCTGCCGATTGTCCCGAACATTGTGACGAAAAGGGTGTCTGCCTGCCGAATGAAGAAGCAGGATGCCCCGACGAATGTCCCGATCATTGCGACGAAGCCGGTACTTGCCTGCCGGAAGAAAAGGTCGAATGCCCTGCCGAATGCCCCGATGATTGTGATGCAAGCGGGAATTGTTCTTCGGAATGTCCTGCGGAATGTTCCGATACCTGTATAGATGGCGTATGTCCGGAAGAAAAGCCTGTCGCATGTCCCGAAGCCTGCCCGGATACCTGCGATTCAGAGGGAATATGTCCAGTCAGTTGTCCGGAGAAATGCGGCGGCAAATGCAATGACGATGGTTCATGTCAGAATGATTGTCCCGAAGATTGTCCGGACAATTGCATTGATGCATCGACGTGCCCCCCAAAATGTCCGCAAGCCTGCCCGGATACCTGTAATGATGAAGGAATGTGCCCGTGCCTGGAATCCTGCAAGACCTCCTGCGATAATGAAGGTAAATGTCTGTGCCCGGAAACCTGCAAAACATCCTGCAATGATGATGGCGTCTGTCAGTGCCCGGATGCCTGCAAGGATTCATGCAATAAGAACGGCGAATGTCCGGTCATGTGTGGTAGTGAAACCGTCGAAAGCATGTACTTTTTGTTCCCGGAAAATGATCTTCTGATTCCCGGATATAAAGCTCGTCAGGCTGTCACCATCCCGATTTATATCAAGACAAATAAAAAAACATACAAAAACACCGAAGCTCCCTGTGAAATCGTCCTCAAATCTTCGGATACAAAAATTATGAAAGTGGCCATGAAAGACAACGTTCCTACTTTCAGTCCGGTCGCAGCCGGCAGAACGACGGGAACGGCCACCATCAAGGGCCAAAGCATGTCTGCAACGGTCAAAATCAACGTGCTCAATCCTGACAATCTCAAAGAAAATGTTGCGAAAAAAAATTCGAAAGACAATCTCATCCACGTCTACAAAGGGCCATTCAAACTCAATCGAAGCGGCCGCGTTTGTCAGGGCTTTGATTTCAACACGAGCGTTGCGCCTACCGATTCGGACTTCGTCTATTTTACACAGCTATCGGAAGATCCCATTTCGGTGGAAGGCAAGCCATATCGCACGCGCATCGTCGTCTTTCCCGATAAACTGTCGGATCTCAAAGGTGCCAAAAAGGCGATGTCTTTGTTCCACTTTGGTCATGGTCAGGGCGTCAGCGTAGAACACACCGACAAACAGGATTACATCTGGGTAGGCAGTTATGGAACTTTGAAATCCAAGACCGATCAGAGCATCATTGACAAAGGGTTTGGCAGCCAGCAAACGCTCGTTCGTATCCCCTTTGAACCAGAAAAATCCTATTATCCGGAAGACAAGACACTCGAACATTATTATCTCCCTCCTCTGAAGAGTGGCTATTTTCATAAACTGGAACCTGCACTGGACGTCAAAAATAACCGTTTTGTACTGAGAGCCAAAAATAGCGGAGATAAGAAAACTTATATAAAAATATATGGTTTTAAAGATGTCAGCAATTTGAAGCTTTCATCCAAAGAAGTCACACTTGCCCATCCAATTCTCACATTTAATAAAGACGGAAAAGTTGTTGAGAAAAAGATATCGACCAAGGTCAAGGATTTTTCGAATCTCACACCCATTCATGAATTTGCTGTCGAAGGATTTCCGGTTCAGGGCGTAGCCATGGACAATGGTCTTATCTATGCAGTGACCAACAATTCGAAAGAACTATCGACCACTGTTTCGAAAAAGCCGGGCGATTATACACATAACTTCCAGATTACAGTCAAACTCTATTCCCAGGGAGGAACCGAACTGGCATCTTATAACCTACAAAATTCCAAAGCGAATGGTGGTTATCTGATCAATTCCGAAATGGATGCCATCGTGAATGAATACGACGAAAGTGGAAAACCAGCATACTGGAATGTCGGTTATTTTGAGCCGGAAGGAATCCGAGTACGCGACGGAAAAGTATATATCAGTATATCCGGGAAACGCGATTACTATGATGATAAGGGCAAAGTTGCACGAACGGGCGCACAATATATATTTGTATATGATCTGGCAAAATAGGTATATGAACAGGCGGGGCGTATCGCGGCAGCGATAGCACCGCGGGGGTAGGCGCGTATTGGTGCGGCGGCTATTTCGCTATGAGACGTGTCACGACACGTCTCTGCCGCTCAATACGCCTCGCCGTGCGCGGCTATTGAATACGCCGCGCAATTAGCTCCGCAGGGGGCTAAGCCCCCT
>JAFRYG010000195.1 GCA_017441205.1 Pseudomonadota bacterium | reverse complement strand
TTCGTGGGATCCGTCGGATTCGTGGGATCCGTCGGATTCGTGGGATCCGTCGGATTCGTGGGATCCGTCGGATTCGTGGGATCCGTCGGATTCGTGGGATCCGTCGGATTCGTGGGATCCGTCGGATTCGTGGGATCTGTCGGATCGACCGGATCTGTCGGCAAGGGATCCGACGGCGTGGGATCGCTTTCGTCGATACATGCCCCGTCGGCGCATTTCTTACCCGCGCCGCAGGAATTGACATTCCATTTGCTGCCATCGGAGCTGCACACAGACAAATCACCGTTTGTGTCACAATATGCCTGATTCGGCACACAAACTGCAGCCGCCGTACAATCACCATTGCTGCAGACCTTGTTTTGTGCGGAACAATCCTCGCTCAGCGACCAGCTGCCATCCTTACATCCATAAGCCTGGGTTCCATCGCATTTTTTGGCACCATTCTGACATTTGTCATCGGCAACACACTTATTGCCGGTGCAGGTTTCGCCGGTGCTGCATCCGGAAGAAACGAGTGCTCCGTTTACACAGGTAACGACAGCATTGTTGACGCACGCTGCCTGCTGAGACGACAAACATTCGACGCACTTGTTATTTTCACAATACCCTGCAGGACACTGCGTGATGACGTATTTTCCATCCTTGCACTCCTTGAGGGAATTGTTTTCGCACGTAACCGTCGAACCGGTACATTCAACACTCGAAACACACGCGTTGTTCTGACAGGTTGTACCTGTTGGACATGCAGAAGACTGGTACTCGAAGGCCACACAGGTCTTCAGCATCGCAGTGCCTTCGCATTTCTTGTCTCCATTTGTCGTGCATTCCTTGGTATAAGCACAGGATCCGGCACTGATATAACCGGCAATTCTGGCAAGGACTGCCGCAAACTGAATGCGGGACATGGGATCCGCCGGATTAAACTTGTTGTTCCCGACACCATTGATAAAGCAGTTGCGCGCCATGGCCTCGACAAACTTAAATCCCCAATGCGATTTGGGAACATCCGTAAATGTCTCTTTGGCCACGCCGGCATAAATATCGAGATCACCGCCGAGCTTGTCGGTATATGCGCGCGAAAGCATGGTTGCGCCTTCAACACGGCTCAACACATCGTTGGGTCTGAATTTTGTGTCCTTCGAAATGATGCCTTTGGCGACGCATGCCTCGACAGCCCCCCAGGCTTCATTGCCCACAGAATCCTTGTTCACATCCTGGAATGTCGGCGTCTGGGGATAGACAGGGGCGAGCCCAAGTGCACGGGCAATAAACATGGCAGCCTGAACGCGCTTAGTGCCGCAGTCCGGGCAAAACAGGGGTCTGCCGGCTTCACCGCCGCACCCCTTGGTGACATTTTTATCATAAAGCGCCTTGGCAGCACTCAGTCCCCAGTGATCTGCCGGCATATCGTAAAAAACGTTGCTCGGCGAATCGATCTCTGCGGCCTTGCAGATGTAACTCGGTTTCGGCGAAACCTTGAATCCAAGGTTCACGGCAACCGTACGTCCCGAAACATTCTGGCCGTATCCCTTGCCATTCACATAAAGCCCGGATGACCCGCCGCCATCCAGATTGATGGCATAATCGACACCCAGCGAAATCAATTTGTCTGCAAATTTCTCGACCGTCGTCGCACTGCTCGTATTCGTCACGGCCAGAATGAGGTATTTGCCGGTCTTGTCGATGCCCATTCCCGAACGATAGGCATTGATTCCGCAATGTCCCAAATCCTTGCATGCCTTCGTACCAACAACCGAAATCCGTTTGCCTCCGCTCACGATTTCGGGGGTTCCGGACACGACGTTGTAAGCCCACGCCGGCGGGGCGGACAATTCGGTTGCCTGAGTCACGATTTTCAGGCGGTTGTCCTTTGTAAATCCCATCGAGGCATATTCCGGAGGACTATAGATGGATCCCCAGTTCAGGCCCGATGATACGGCAAATGAACAGGGATCCTGCATATTGCTCATGCTGAAGAAGTTCGCATTGATCGCAACCTGCAGACCATGCTTGATCGCCCATTTGTTCGGTGCCATCGGTTCCCCTTTTACAGAAACCTGAGGCTGAATCGACACTCCGACCAAATCCAAATCGATTCGAACAGCATGAAGGCCGTTGTAACTCGTGTATTCCACACCATCATACTGCGCAGTCCACGTCTGCGCCGACGCACCGCAAGGAACCAACAGCAGTGCGCCGCCAAGCCCTGCACAGGCAGACAGAATCATTTTTCGGACAAGACTCTTTTTCAGGTAATTCATCATCATTGCGCCTCCCCAAAAGCAAGTTCGAGTTTTCTTATTAAACGCGATTCAACGCATAACATTATTATCATACCTAAATGCGCAGACTGCGACAATAGTTGTTGGTAATGCATAATGCTTAATGCTTAATACGAATAATTAGGCTCTATTCACTATTCACTGTTCACTCACAATAATAAAGCTCTAAGCTCAAAGCTCAAACCACTATACATTGCAACGCCATAAAACCTGTGCTATATCTCACTTTTCAGAACGTCACAGACAAGGACGTTTTCTCATTTCATACGTATCCTCGGAGGATTATGGAAATGATGCCAACGCGGCTGCAGGATGGTCTTTCGATTTCTCTTTTGCAGTGGATGAGAACCGTTGAAAGTTCAGAGTCCCGTACCGTCATTGTACGCATCAATGACACGGAATCCCTGCAGCAGGTCATGCACCTGCTCGAAAATGCAGGTCTTACCGAAATAGAACCCATGACAGCATCAACGCTCAAAGGGAAAGTGACTGCCGAAGCGCTCTCGCGCGTCGTCCGATGCCTCGGGGTCTGTTCTGTGACGCCGGAAACCCCGGAATAATGTTGCTTTTTACAGCATTAACACAAAATGATTCCTGCGAACCATCATGCACCAGGCAATATCCACCCCCCTGATATTGCTGCAGATTTGTCCTGTACATCCAATTGTTCAACGCTTAAACAAAGGAATTCCATGAATTATCGATCCTGGGGCGGCGCATGGGCTGCCATTCCCACACCCTTTCATGAGAACGGAGATCTCGATCTCGATTCTCTCAAAAAACACGTCGAATTTCTCTGCATAAACCACATCGACGGCATTGCCGCATGCGCCACGACAGGCGAAGCCGCAACGATGACCGATGATGAAAAAGCGTCGGTACTCACCACGGTTCTCGAAACCGTCAATCACCGCGTCCCCGTCATCGCCGGCGTCGGCACGAACGATACGAGGACGACGATTCACAATGCCCGCAATGCCCAAAAATGCGGCGTCGACGGCCTGCTCGTCGTCACCCCCTACTACAACAAACCCAATCAGGAAGGTCAGTACCGGCATTTCATGACCGTTGCGGATGCCGTCGATTTGCCGCAGATTCTCTACAACGTTCCGGGCCGCACGGGAACGCGCTGCCAGCCCCAGACCCTCGGACGCCTGTCAAAACACCCGAATATCGTCGGCATCAAGGATGCCACGGCTGACATGGTCACCGCCAGCCAGACCCGCATCGAAGCCGGACCGGATTTCCTGATGTTCTCTGGCGATGACGGCACCACACTGCCCTTTATCGCCGTCGGAGGCGTCGGCGCCATCAGCGTCGTCGCCGACGTCGCCCCCCAGCTCATGCACGACATCATCTTCCTGGCCAGAACCGGCAACTACGAAGAAGCACGCATCAAACACGAAAGAATGCTGCCGCTTTTTCATGCTCTCTTCAGCGATACATCGCCGATTCCGCTCAAGGCCATCCTTCAGCGCTCCGCCCTGCACTATCCCGGCACGCTCCGTTCGCCGCTGTTCGAAATGCCCGAAGATAATGCCAGAAAACTCTGTGAACCGCTCAAACCCTTTATCGAGGCCATCGTATGTCCGTAAATTCCCCTGTCCGCGTTGCCATTCTCGGGGCCGCAGGCCGCATGGGACAAATCATTGCCCGCCTTTGCAGTGCCAGCCCGCATTTTGAAATCGTCGCACGCATCGACATTATCTCACACGAGGACAATATCCAGCCCCCCATCACTCGCGATCTGTCCGCTGCGCCGCCCTTCGACATTCTCATCGATTTTTCGACGCCCACCGCGACGGCTTCTGCCCTCCCTGTCATTCGTGAACGCAAAGCCGCCTGGCTCGTCGCTACGACAGCCCTTCCCCAGGAACTGCGCCAGAATATTCTCGATTTGTCCGCCCAGGTGCCCATCTTTGTCGCTGCCAACACATCCCTCGGTATCGCACTGATGCAGAGGCTCTGCGCCCAGGCTGCCGCAATGCTGATCGACTGGGACTGCGAAATTCTCGAAACCCATCATCATTCAAAAGTCGACGCCCCCTCGGGAACTGCGCTTGCCATCGCAAATACCATCGCCGATGTTCATCGCCAGAACGGCAGAAATCCCGAAATCCTGACCGACCGTTCTGCACTGCACGAAAAGAGAAACCCACAGAGCATCGGTATTGCTTCCCTGCGCGGCGGAACGGTCGCCGGCGAGCATTCCGCCATCTGGTTCGGTGAAAACGAACGTCTGGAAATCAAACATACCGCCGAAAATCGCGAAATCTTCGCCCATGGCGCGCTGAAAATTGCCAAGTGGCTCGCCCGTCAGCCTGCCGGAAACTACAATATGAATCAGCTTTTGGATGATATGCTGGGCTAGCCTATGCGCTCTGCGCATACGGCCTGCCGGAGACGTGTCACGGCACGTCTCTGCTCGCTATTGGCCCGCAGGCCAATACGCTCGCCCATCGCCGCTATCCCTGCGGGATACGCGGCTTTTTTTGTTCTGTTATACGCATAACGCCAAAATGATGTAGGAATCGAACTTTCGTAAGCCCGTAGGGCTTTTCGTTTAATAGCCCCCGGTTGCGAAGCTGCCGGGGGATACGAATTGCCATCATCTATCAATCCCGTAGGGATTGCCCAACAAAGAGCTTTGGGAAATCCTCAAACCGGGGGCTGCAAACCGTGAAGTCCTGCGGGCCTCTATTTTCTTTCATGATCAATTATATATTTATTGTTTATATATTTTATTATTATAAAAATTATACAAATTTTACTTCCAAAATTAAATTCAAAAAAAGCAAAACAAACGAAGCCCGATGATTGAATTTTTTCGGCATTTCGTGTAAAATACAGAGCAGTTTTGCGCTATTTGCGCGGTTTTCTTAAAGGAGTTTTGATAATATGCTAAAACGCGCTTCGTTGTTTGGGATTTGCATCACTGCAGCAGTTGCGGCTTCTGCCTGCTCAGATACAGTCACTGAAAAGATCTGCCTGGACGGCACCTATTCATGCCAGCTGAATACGCTCATGATTTGTTCCGGCAGTCAATGGGAAATTTCCAAATCATGCACGATCACACAGACCTGCAGCGAGGTTCTGACCAACTGCATCGACAAACCGTCGGATCCGTGGGGGCAGCAGCAACAGGATCCACAAGGCCAGCAGGGTCAACAAGGACAGCAGGGCCAACAAGGACAGCAAGGTCAGCAAGGCCAGCAGGGACAGCAGGGACAACAGGGACAGCAGGGACAACAGGGACAACAGGGACAGCAGGGACAACCGGATCCGCAGAATCCACAGGGCCAGCAAGGATGTATAAACGATCAGCGCCGCTGCAGTGCATCCGGAAAGGAGATCGAAGTCTGCAGCAATGGGGCCTGGCAAACGGATTTGCCGTGCCAGGAAGGAGATCTCTGTGATGCAGCACGCGTTGCCTGTGCCACCGCAGAACCGCCCAGTACCCCGGACCCCGGGGATACCTGCGTCGATGGCACGCGCCGATGCGATAACGACGGTTCGCGAATTCTTGCCTGTCTGAACGGCAACTGGTTCTCCATCAGCGACTGCGACATCAATTCCCACGAATACTGCGACAGCGACACACTGACGTGCAAACAGGGATGCACGGCAGGTGCAGTCCAGTGCAATGCGCAGTCCGATGCTATTCTGGAATGCGTCAACGATGCCTGGACGACAAAACAGGAATGCGGCAAAGACGAAACCTGCAGCAGCACGACCAAAAACTGCGAAAAGAACATCGAATGTCTCGACAACGATGCCTACTGCAATGACAACAAACTCATCAAATGCCAGAGCAACAAATGGGACAGCGGTACCGTCTGCGAGGGCAACACGACGTGTTTTGCAGATGCATGCGTCGAAAAAACCACCACCCCATCGTGTACCGAGGGTAAAACAGAATGCCTGAACGATCGCGAGCTCTCGACATGCGTCGGCGGACAAACGTCAGTATCGACCTGCCCGGAAGGTTCGAAGTGTTTTGCAAAATCGGGATCGGCCAAATGCGAAACTATCGTCTGCACCGAAAATTCGTGCAAGAATTCCGAAACGCTCAACATCTGCAATACCGCGCTCAATACTCAGAAAGAATCCAAATGCGAAACGGGTTCCTTCTGCGATGATGCGACCAAAGCCTGCGTCGTGCGCATCTGCGAGAATAATCAGTACCGCTGCCAGAACAACAATCTCGAAAAGTGCAGCAACAATGAGTGGACGAACAGCAAATCCTGCCCGTCCAGCCAGATGTGTGATTCAGCGAGCAAAAAGTGCGTCGCAGTCGTCTGCAGCGATGGCGACAAACGGTGCAATGCCAACGGCGAAATCGAAACCTGCACCAACAATGCGTTCAAGACGACCGCAACTTGCAAAAGCAACGAAATCTGCAGGGATGCCGCATGCGTCAAGCTGGAATGCGTGAATAATACATTCAGATGCTCCGGTGCAAACGTTCAGAAATGCGTCGACAACCAATGGGTAACGAAGATGACCTGCGACAGCGCAGCCCTCTGCAAGTCCGATTCCGCAAGCGGCAGCTGCAAAGCCCACGAATGCGAACCCGGTCAGGAAGCATGCAGCATTTCCAAAAAGAGCATGAAAGTCTGCAAGGATTACCTCTGGGAACTCACAGAATGCTCGAAGGTCGCCGAAGGTTCGAAGTGCATGCTCAGCAGCGGCAAAGCATCCTGTCAGGTCCCCGTCTGCACCGACGGCTATTCCTGCGACGGCAATATCCTGAAACGCTGCGAGAACAACGCCTATACCCATACAAAAGACTGCGGAGCCGAGAATGCTACCTGCGACGCATCGGCAAAGAAATGCGTTCCCAATGAGTGTGCAGAAGGCAATTACTCGTGCAGCGACAATAAGCTGCGCAAATGCGAAAACGGCAGATGGGTCACGAAATCGATCTGTACTGCGAACCAGACGTGCAACAGCGAAACGAAAATGTGCGTAGACAACGAATGCTCCGCCGGCGAGTACAAATGCGAAGGCCTAACGCTTTACGATTGCCAGAATACAAAATGGCATCAGATAAATAAATGCACGTCCAGTCAGACATGCGATGCATCCGCCGGTCAATGCGTCAATAATGCCGAATGTGAGGACGGCAGCAGAAAATGCACAAGCAACAACCTCTACAGCTGCGTAGACGGCAAGTGGGAACTTTTGAAGGAATGCGCATCCGGCGAAACCTGCAATTCGCTCGTTAATCTGTGTGCGCAGTGCTCGCTCAACGCCTTTAAGTGCGAAGGCCAGAAACTGTACAACTGCGAAAACTATCAGTGGAAACTCAAACAAACCTGCACCAGCAATCAGACATGCCACGGCACATTGTACGGCGGCGGCTGCGTCGACAACGAAGTTCCGGAATGCAACAACGGCGAACGCAAATGCAAGGACAACAACGTCTATCAGTGTGACAGCGGCAAGTGGAAGCTCTACGCAACATGTTCCGACGGCCAAACATGCAATGCTTCCACAAGCTCATGCACGGAATGCACGAGCGGATACAAATGCACGGACAACGACGTCTATAAATGTGAAAACGGCCTGTGGAAGAAATACGCATCCTGTACTTCGGGCCAAACATGCAATGCATCCGCAGGTATCTGCACGGAATGCACCAGCGGATACAAATGCAACAGCAACAACCTCTATCAGTGCATTTCCGGAAAATGGCAGCTTTCCCAAAACTGTGCTGCCGGCGAAACCTGCAACTACAATCTGGGAATCTGCGCACAATGCGGCGGCAATTCCTATGAATGCCGCGGACAGGATCTCTACAATTGCCGCAATAATCTCTGGGTATTTCAGCAGACATGCGGCGCAAACGAAACATGCTCCGGCAGTTACTATGGCGGCGGCTGCACTCCCAATCAGTGCACCAACGGTCACTACAGATGCTACGACAATAAGCTGCAGATCTGCGAAAGCGGTCAGTGGAAGAATAACAAAACATGTTCGGATACGCAGACCTGCTATGCTTCCGAAACCGGCGAAACCGGCGCATGCGTCAATAATCTCCCGCTTCCGACATGGTGCAATATCCAACATGTCGTCGATGAAAAATACGATCGCGGCTACGGACGCATTCTGATGCCTGCCGGCGTGACAGAAGAACAGATCAGTGCCGAATTGATCTGCGGCGATCTGGCAACACCGGTTGCCTCCTGGTATTCCTCAACAGCATACAAAGCCCCGGTCTGCTCCGACTGCGGCGATAATACCGAATATCTGAGCGGCGGTCTGAAAGCCCCTGCCGGCACATACGCCTGCGCCTATCGGTTCAACTTCGGTGCGCAGTCCATCATTTGCAAAAAAGGCGGCGGTGCTCCCGTCGTCATGAACTCAACCACCAAACTGACCGAAGGCGACACCTTCCCCATCACCATCAACAATCCGTCGACCGCAGAACAGCCTTCGTGGTGCTGGTTCAAGCATCTCGAGAATGGGCATGGCAACTACGGCGAAGCCTATCTGCGCATCTATCCGGGTGAACTCAACGGCGGTCAGATCGAGGCCGAGCTCATCTGCGGCAGTTCCTCCTCGCCCCTTAAGGGCTGGAGCCCCATCAGCCGTGCGATAGAGAATGTATTCTGCGATATCCACGACTGCGGAAACAACCTCGAATACATGACAAAACCGCAGCTCACGCAGATACCTTCTTCACAAAAATGTACATTCAGAGTCCGGTTCGGTGGTTCCACATATAAGATTTGCTCAATCAATGACAGCGACGGCAACAATATGATTGAGGTTGCGGATCCAAACCAGACCCTGCCCGCCGGTTACTATCGTCCGTAAGATTGATATTCTGAAGCGATAAAAAGCCGCATTCCACTGGGAATGCGGCTTTTGTTATTTTGCACGCTGACCGGCATTCAACCGACGCTCGCCGACTCCATAGCCTCCAGCCATGGGGTCCGGCGGGCGTCGGCGACCGCGCTTTGGTCACTTCTTCGTGTACGAAAAAACTGTAAAAACTAATAGAGTTCTTACGTTGAATTGGGATAACAGAAATAACTTCATAGACGGGGATTATTAAGCGCTTACGTACAAGGCGGCAAATGCCGCCTTACTTGTCAATACGTTCCATTATTGAGTGCTTATAATCGCACGGGGCATACCCCCATATGTTTGGCATGAATAAAGCCTATCACAAGCAACTCCCCCAAGCCTCAGATGAGCGGTTTGGAGGAGGAAAAAGTGGAATACCAACCAAACTTAAGCCAAAATTACATTAGTAAGAAAGTTAAGTGAATATGACATATCAACTGCTAATTACTACTCAATCCGCACTGAAGCCTACACATCTGAGAACATATTTTTGGTTTTATATTCCAATTACTACTACTTCCATAAATACTATTTAAATTAATGCAGGACATTCCAGAATCTTCAAAAATACGATCAACATCCGTATTACCACTTACACTCCAAGCACTCAAATTTCGATTAAAACTTGATGCTCCTCTAAACATATTATTCATTTTTTTTACATTAGAAACGTTCCAACCTTTCAAATCTTGATTAAAATGCTTATTCTTTAAAAACATATCATTCATTCTTTCCACATTAGAAACGTTCCACCACTTATTTTTCGCTCTATTATAAAACGGCTGATTAAAAGATGAATCCGACAACTCCTTATCACATCCGAACATACCATCCATTTTCTCTACATTTGCAACATCCCAATCCACAATTGACTGATTAAAACTTGCCAGGCATCCAAACATTCCGACCATACTCACCACTCTTGACACATCCCATTTATTTAAAGGTTGATTAAAAACAGGTCGAATTGGTTCTAAAAGCTGAGTATAACAAACACAATTTCCATTGTTTGCGCAATTATCTTTATTATCGTAATTATCTTTACAATTATCAATTTCAACTTGTGTAGATTGTTCGCAAAGATGCATGTTTAAGAAATCTTCCATTGATATCACATTGGAAACGTCCCAATTTTCAATCGTATGATTGAATGAACAACAGTTTTTAAACATACGATCAATTTTCACCTGTTGATTATCTTTATTAAACAACAACGGAATATCAACAAATGAAACTTCTTTTAAATTATAACAGTCTTCGAAAGCACCATAGTAGTTATTTTGTGAATCCTTAATATCACCATTTGTTAATCTAACTCTACCAAAAGAATTAATTTCCAATAAAGAGCTTCGACTGGGTCCTGAAAAAATAGTAGAGTAGTTTTTATTTATCTCAGTATCAGTTAAACGAAAATGGCCATCTCGACTTACATAAAATCCATTTAACTCACCATACATCTTTACTACGATATCTGATTTTGCGTCTAAGATATGATACTTATTATTAACTTTATCTTCATTCTTGACTGTATAGTCATGGCTAATCTCTTTGCAACTATTAAAATGCTGAAATGGTACTGGGCAAGTGGCTGTTTTAAGCTCAGGATATTTATCATAATCAGCATCACTCGGTTTCGTTTGTTCGATTTCCGGATATTCTTTTATTAGTTCTTCTATCGTCTTACCATTTTCATTCCAATCCCAACAAACATAAACATTACAATCATCACTCGTTGCATTAAATCTTAATGCTCTCCTGTCATCTGTTATGCCGCCTGTGTAGATATTTTTAAACGCTTCAATATTTCTCAGATTGCTGCTCCATACCGTCGTAAAACTGTCAGCAGCACATCGACCATCTTCACGACAAATGAAACCTTCCAGGCATTGTTCATTTTTTGTGCATTTTGTAGAACATTTATAACCAATAAAACTGTCACAAAACCCATCGTTACTGTTTGGTGATGAGTCACAGTCTGAATACTTTCTGCATTCTTTTTCATTACGCGTCAGATCTTCATATTGATCGAGCATATGATTCATGTTTTTATCTTTACGCGTACATACATTCTCACTATTACAATAGCAGTTATCAGCTTTGCAATAATCATAATTATTACATTCTTTCTCATTCTCTTTAATGCAGCTTTGAGGCGTTCTGCATAAGCCATTCTCATGACATCCAGCATCGCATTTACTCGAACAAGTACATGTGCCGGTTTTCGTGTTGCATGTACTTCCCTTGTCAGCCAAACATGTTATATCACAAATACACGCGCCCTTATCATCACATTTATCGGAATCACACTCCTTTGAACAAGCACATGCTCCATCCTCATTCCAACCATTCAGACAACCATCAACTCTTTTACATGAACCATCCCTGTTCCATTTTTCTTCTCCGTCAAATGCGCAATCTTCTCTCACATGTTTACACGAACCATCTTCATTCCACTTTTCATCTCCATCAAATACACAGCCTTCAATTCGTTTACATGAGCCATCACTGTTCCACTTTTCTTCTCCATCAAATGCACAATCTTCTCTTGCATGTTTACACGAACCATCCTCATTCCACTTGTCTTCTCCATCAAACACACAGCCCTCGACCTGTTTGCAGGAACCATCTTCATTCCATTCGCCCTTAATAGCGCACCCTTCAGCCTTTTTGCATGACCCATCAGAATTCCATTCATCTGCTATCGCACATCCTTCAACCTTTTTACATGTTCCATCGTCGTTCCATTCACCCTCAATTGCACATCCATCCGCTTTTTCGCATGTACCATCGTCATTCCATCCATACACACATCCCTTGCATGAACCATCAGAATTCCATTCATGCAAAAAACATCCTTCCACTTTTTTGCACGAACCATCCTGCTCGTTTCCTAACACGCACCCTTCCACTTTTTTGCACGAACCATCCTGCTCGTTTCCTATCAAACACCCTTCCATTTTTTTGCATGAACCATCTTCTTCATTCACATTATCACCATTATCATTTTTAACAGCACAATTATCTACAGCTTTGCATGAACCATCATTGTTCCATCCGTTCACACAAAAGGCAGGATTTAAACACCCCTTATTTATTTCATCAACGCCATATTTGCATACTTCTTCATTACACTTATTTCCTTCACTATTAATCCCCATCACACATGTTTTCTTTACCCAATATGTATGAGTTCCATCACTTTCACAAACGACACATGATTCGACATTATTATCCTTATTGCATATTTTTTCCCCTTCATCGCATCCAAAATCGACTGTTTGTTCACCACACCCCGAAACCAACAACGCACCAACAGCAATAAGACAAAGTATCAACGATTTCTTCATAATATATATCTCCTTAAAAATCGATACTAACAGATGTATAAGTCGGTGAAAAGTTCAAAGACAACGCCTGGTTATCTTTAAAGTGCTTGTATTTATAACCAAAAATACCGGCAAATATAATACCAGAAACAGCAAGGCCCGAACCGACCCCAAGCAAAATCCAGCCTGTTGTATGGAGTTTATTTTCCTTATACCTCCCCGGAACACCTGAATCCTTTATAAATTCCGTCGATTCACTAATTGCAGCCAATGCCGCCCCTGTCCCCGCAATCGCCAGGCCGCCAATGCCAATTCCCGTCGCAATCCACATCGGCGTTCTGTAATCATTGATTTGTACTTCGAGATGCTCTTCCTTCGAAATAGAGGAACGTGCGAGGTCATCTTTGGACAGATTGGCATGCTCAAGCTCATTTTCGAGGGTTTCTATCTTCAATTTTAACGCTTTAATATTATCCGGATCCGCATCTGGATTCTCCGTGATGTATTTTTCGCTCCAAATCCTATTGAGCAAATCCTTGTCGACGGCAAACCGTTCCGTGTTTTTCGTGGATTTCTGCAGATAATACAGATGGTTTTTCGCATCCCCCATATTCTTATAGATATGTGCAAGCGTGAAGTTCAATTTCGGTGACTGGTCACATATCTGTTCGAGTTCCTTGCCATGCGCAAGTGCGGTGTTCCAGTCTTCTTTCTTGTAGGCATCGTTGAGCTGCATAAAATTCGAAACCCAATCATTGTTCGCATCGAGATTGTCGCAGCCGTCGGCAAACGCCGGCGTCAGCCACATCAGACACCCAGCACCCCATGCAACATGTAAGCAAACTTTCAACCACCCGGGTATTCCTGACATCGGTTTTATCCTTGTCCATAAAAAAACATGCCCAAAACGAGCATGCCATTTGATTCAAAACTAATTCAGCCATCTGGCTATGACGCAACGCATTGTCGTCTAACATAAATTTTGGCTCAAGTATACCCAAAACGACATTGATGCACATGTAGTAAAGCTTATTGCTTATATATGTGAACGACATCAACCGATGGCTGGCAAGACCCATTGCGATTTCTTATTGTTCCGGACATGAATAATGAGAACAAATGTCTTGCACACTTTCAGCGTGCTGATTGGGGAATTACCTAACCTGGGGTTACGCCCTTCGGGATTTCCTCAGTTCGCAATAGACCAAACAATTGCGGCGCGATGGTACCTGCTGTCCAAAAAAAAACCAGCTGCACCAAGGAGTTATTCTATGTTCCTGAGTTCGAAGGCATTTGTATCGACCCGCAAATTGTCCCGGACTGCTCCCGGCGAATAGGTATAGTATTTTTGAATATATGACTGACTCTTCTGAATATCTTCAGCAGTCTTCTCCCCATTCATATAGATTTCTGCAAGTTTTATCATGGCCGGTCCGTAATTCAGAGCTGCAGATTTCGTCAGATATTTCAATGCCATCTCCGCAGTTCCGTCACTTCCGGTTTTCAGATAGTTCAGTCCAAGCCGATACATGGCCTCGGCATTCTGATTATCGGATGCTTTTTTGAGAAGCCCGATGCCCTCTTCGGCCTGATTCTGTTCAAAGCGGATTTCGGCGAGTCGAATCATCGCCTCCGTCAATCCAAGATCAGACGCTTTGACAAAGAATTGTTCTGCCTTTTTCAGATCGCGCGGACGTTTGTGATAATCCACAAACCAGTTCAATCCTTCCTCATAAAGCGCGCCGGGATCATTCGCATCATAGCACGAACCGTCACTGCCGCACAGCTTACCCTGGCCGCATTGACTGTCTTCGGAGCAGGCACACCGACTGTTCCTGCAGACCAGCGAACCGCATGCACTGTCGTGATTGCAGACACATCCGAACCGCACCGAGCATTCCAAACCCTCTGCGCATGAATCCGGGGTACATCCGCACCGGCCGTATTCATTGCAGACCTGCCCGTCGGGACACTGCGAATCGCGCCAGCAAAGCGTATAATCATTGTTAAAGATTCCGTGCACAAAACCATTATTTGAATAAGATCGTTTTGGAATTTTCTGATTAATATCGACGCACTGATGATAAACAGGACTGCACCAGCTATCAAATACATTGCTGCCTGCCCCCGGTTCGTCATCACCAATGTATCCGCAATCCATATGCTGCTGACAGATGTGCCATTCGTGGTATCCGACATGCATCGTTCTCTGCTCTTCGATATAATTATGATACAGCTCCTGTTTTGTAGCCATCTCTTCCACGACAGTGCCGCTGAAGATGTGATCATCCGCCCCCCATTTGCTTCCGCCGAAGCAGCAATCCGATTTGCCGCCGCTGACGATGGCTTTGCGGGCCAAAAGTCCCGGCGAATGTTTTTTTCTGCAGCGATGGCCGCTGCACACTTCGAGGAAGCAGCAATCCGTATCCTTCATACACTGTACCGCCTGGCATTTGCCTTCCAGATTGCAGAATGGTTTTTCGGGGCTGCATTCGGAATCATTGACACATTCAAGACAATGATTCCTGTCGTCCGACATTTCACCAATCCGTTTTGGCGGTCGTCCGCACTTTAATCCCTCTGCACAATTGGCGGAAGCCACGCACTCCTCGCACTGATGGTCTGCACTGCACAGCGGCCGTTCTCCATGACAATCGGCATCCGAAAGACACTCCACGCATTCCCCGCCCCCGACATCGCACCGCCTGTCCTGCGAGCGGTTCGCGCAATCCTCATCGGAACGGCAGGACTCCGTTTTATCGGTGCGGCAAACACTTTGAGAGTTATAGTCCTCACTGCTGAGGCATGGCTTTGCATCAACATCCGAAAATTTTTCGGGATGCACGCGCACGCATATACCGTCGACGGAACTGGCTCTCTGACATATCCGTCCTTCACCGCAATCATCCTTGTAACTGCAGAACGAACTGCATTCGCCGAATGCGCAGATTTCACCGCGTCCGCACTGTGCAGATGAAGTGCACGACGGAGATACATTCTTTGGCTGACATATATTCTGACTGCAAGTGAATCCGCTCCTGCAGTCCGCATCCGTGCTGCACATGATGCATTTTCCGCTGCTGCAGAACTCGTAGTCCGGGCAATCCAGATCTGTCGTGCACGACAGACCGGTCATATTTTTGCAAATGCGAACGACGTTATATCCATCCTCACTCCGATGATCGGGCAAGCAGGCACTGCCGGCCGGGCATTCGGTATGATCATCGCATTCCTGTCCGTTTTCGATTTGCACGGTTTCATCCTCTGTCTCATCGTCGGAGACGGACTGGCTGTGTTCATTTACGGACACATCAGTCTTCTGCAGATTCTCATAATACTGAGCATGTATCTGAGAACCTGCGGGATATGTACAAACGCGTCCGTTCTTTAAAATGGCTTTTTCCATTGACACTTTCGAAATTTCGGAAGATGCAGCCGATTTTACCTCCGGAGAACTTTCTGGCGAACGCGTACATCCGGCAATCATCAAACTCACAATACATATTAAAATGATATTTTTCATCATTCACCCTATCGATCTGTTTCTCAATCCCGGAAGGTAGCGCATGATCCCATGCGATATCAATTATATGCGATCGCCGGGAAGTGGCAAGCGAGGAATGCCGTCTATTGATCTGAGCATGCATTCTGGTATAGAATACTCTGCCCGGGTGTCGAATCCCAGCGGTTCCGCACTCCGTTTCCATACAGTCAACACCACCGATACTGGTCTTCAACCATGCACAATCGCCGCGCCGTTTTCCGGGACAACCCGGATCCCAACAATCCTGAAGTTTTCGAAAAAATCATGGCTGTGATTCATCAGCTTGCTCAGGAAGGCGTTCCGTTGGAACTGGTCAGCGACGAGACTTCCGAAATGACGCAGCTCAACCAGATTATGTGGCAGTCTGTCGATGAATCGCTCCAGACAGAGCTGACCATCGTCCATGATCTGCACGATGAAATCTGCTATGCCACGATAAAATCCAAGCAATCATGGATTTCGAAGCGAGCGCGCGAGCTGTTTCATGAAACGATGGACTGCTACACCATCAATGAACTGATTGAACTGTGCCAAAAGCGATTCTTTGATGCACGTCTGCTGATTGCGCTTGGTCTTTTGGGCCGCAAACCCGATGCAGACATGATCAAGACCATTGCCGCCGCGCTCGATCACGATCTCCCCAAAGCTCGCTATTGTGCAGCCCGTGCTGCAGCCATTACCCAGTGGAGCGCTTTCGTTCCGGATCTGGAAATGATGCTCAAGATGGAGACGGATCCGAGTGCCCGCGAGATTGCCGAGCATGCGCTTGAAGTCTGTTCGCGCAGCAAACTCTAGCAGTCATCATCCTTATCTGTTCGTTCCTCATTATTCCGGATGATTCTGCACCATTCAGCAGAAGTGCTGCGTATGGCCAGACGGCCATAGCAGCACTCGCGGCGCGTATGGCCAGACGGCCATAGCGGCGCAGGCATACGCATTTGCCGGCATAGCGATGCCGGCAAAAAGTTTTGCCTTCCAAACCCTAGTATTTATCAAAGAATCGTGCTAGATAGGCAACGGTGTTGTATATCCACTGTCTTTGGAGCTGTCATGAAATTGAAATCTCTTTTGACGTTTAGCCTCATTGCACTATCATCCGGATTTTTTTTATCCTGTCTTAATATGGATATCCGCGACCGGGGAGAAGACTGCCCTCCAAGAGACGAGAACGGACACCTGACGGGTGAATTAATATATATTGGTATTCCCAGTTGTACGAAAGATGAAGAAGAATGTATAATCGAGGGGGAAAAATATCATTTTTCTGATATACTCTTATCTTCTTTTCCATCCTGTCCGCTGGATTTCCCCAAATGCAAGCAGATTAACGAGGATTCGAACTACTATTATTGCGATAAATCAGAAAAAATTAAATGTCCCGACAATAATTTTCTTTGTGAATCCCAATTAAATGCACAGTGTGTCGATCCGAATTCCCCCTTTTATTGCGGAGCCAATGACTGTGATGCGAAGAATTTCGGCGGTATTGACTGCCGGGAATACGATCCGCAGAGCACATGCGGGCAGCTTTCTGATGGTTCTTATGCGTGTTTTTGTCAGGGCGGCGCCATTTTATGCGACGGACACTGCATCCATCCGTCAGATCGCAAGACATGCGGTGCCTACAAGTGCGGTATCGAAAACTATGGCGGCGATGACTGCACAAAATATGCGAATACCCACGAATGCGTTTTGAATAAAGAAGAAGACGTCTATCAATGCCAGCCCACCCAGTGTCTGGAGACGCAGTGTTCGACGGAAAATTCCTACGGACAGCTTAATTGTGTCAACACAGATGAGATGTGCGGCCCGGAATGTCAGGACTGCACCAATATCCACGCCGATACCACCTGCATGAACGGCAAGTGCATCATCAAGAACTGCCTGGAGGGCGAGCATCCGATTTTTGAGGGAACGCACATTGTGCGCTGTGAAAGAAACAGTGATACGGCATGTGCCTCCTTCGAAAAACACATCGAAGACCCCATCGTCAACTGCAACGATAATGCGCCGGAACATGCCAGCAGCATGGGATGCTCTAAAACCGGTCAATGTTTTATCACCTCGTGTGAGACCGGATACAGGCTCAGTTCGGACAACCTGACGTGCATTCCCAATACGACAAAGGAATGCGGTGCAGACATTTCGGAGATCAAGGACTGCACGAGCATTCCGAATTCCGCCTCGACCGAATGCACAGAAAGCGGATCATGCATCGTCCTGGAATGCGCGGCAGGATATCATCTGAATAAGGATCATACCGGATGTATTGAATCCACGGTCAGTGAATGCGCCCCGACAACCGGCGACACTCCCAAGGACTGCACGGCCATCGAACACAACGTCACACCGGAGTGCGCTGCAGGCGTTTGCAAGGTCAAAAAATGCCAGAAGGACTATCATCTCAATGCCGACAATACAGGCTGTATTGAAAACTCAGCTGAGTACTGTGCCAAAACCGACAGCAATGCAGCCGTAGCCTGCACCGGTCCTGCCAAATACTGTGTTTCGGGAGCCTGCTCCTGCTCAACGGATGGAGAAACGGTTCTGAACTGGAATGGTTCGGCCTGCGTACACAAGGCATGCCTCGGCGTTCCCGGAGTCATGACCGGTTCCCTGATGGAAACGAATTACTACAGCAGCAAAAAGGATGACTTTGCCTGCAATGCGACCAAATGTGCATCCGGATTTACCCAGTATACCCAAAAGCCAGGATCGACCTGCCGATACGATTCCAAAACCAACTGTCCTGGCTACGTAAGCGCAACATGCAACGGATGCGTCAAAAAGAACGGCAAGGACAACTGTTCGCATTCCAACTGCAAATCCGGATACCGATATTACAAAACGGCATGTCTGGAACAGGACATTTGCTGCGGCACGAGAAATACCGGCATGAGCAAAGCCAGCGACTTTGCATGCAAAAATTGCCGGGCACAGGGGAAAAAGTGCAATATCAGTTCCGGCAACTGCGAATAATCCGACGATCCATTTATCTGTAAGACCTCTGATATCCCATAAGAAGACAGCCATGAAATATCGATTGACAGTATTATTGTTCACAGCATTGTTACAGGCTGGCTGCAACCTGAACGATGTCGTTGAGTATGGAGACAAATGCCCAGAAAGTGAGGATGAAGAGAGCGAATCTGCTGACTATGGGCTTTCGTATATTGGCGATTTGAGCTGTAAAGCCGAAAACGGAGATCATTGCGAACTGGATTCAAAGACTTACGATTTCAGCACTTTTTTTCAATACAACAACTGTCCCCTTCAGTATCCCAAATGCTACACGACCACACTCAACAAAGAAACTTACTATTACTGCGATAAAGACTATAGAACCGAAACCAGAGAAAGCTGCAATCAGAATGAACTGGCCTGTGCCATTGAAGGCAAAGATCTGAAATTCTGCGTCAATCCCAGCCTGAAGAAAACATGCGGTGCCAGCTGTGACGACGACAATTACAGCGGACAGAACTGCAGTATTTTCAACACCAAGAGCATCTGCGATCTGCGCAATGACCGGTATGTATGTGTTTCTTCGTCATCCGGCAATCTGATATGCGACAATGATCTTGAGATTTCCCCGGATGCAGACGAAACCTGTGGTGCCAATCACTGCAAGGCATCCAATTACGGCGGTGACGACTGTACGCAGTATGATCCTCCGAAGAAATGCCAGAAAATAAAGAAAAACTATTACGAATGTGTTGAAAAAGAAGAAGAAGAGAAAAAAGAAGCACCGGACATTATTGATCCACCGCCCCCGCCGCCGCAGCCTGTAGAAATCGAATGCGCTCCCAACGAATGCAAAACCGGTTCCGGAGAGGATGCGAAGTGCAGCAACGACGACGAAAGGTGCGGTGCTGAATGTCAGAACTGCAAGGAGCTCCAGGCCCATTGTAATGAAGGCATTTGCGCTTACGATGCCTGCGGCACCGATCAGTATCCTGTATTTGATGAACAGAATAATATCATCGAATGCTCACCCATCACCCTTCAGACATGTGCATCGCCTGCTCGAACACCGGAGGATGCCGTCATTAACTGCGAAGCCATTCAGCCGGAGCATGCCATAAACATCAGCTGCAGTCCCGCCGGGAAATGCGTTATTGAGAAATGTGCAGCCGGATTTCACCTGTCGAGAGATAATTCATTGTGCGTCGAAAACACCAGGTCTTCATGCGCACCGCCGGACAGCAATAACCCCGAAGATTGCTCGGAGATTTTGAATATTGCCGACCCCTCGTCAGCCGGCTGCAGCCGCGAAGGCAAATGTATCATTTCAAAATGCGCCGCCGGTTATCACATTGCACCCGATTTGTCGGGCTGCACGGCAAATTCCAAGACTTCCTGTGCAAAGCCCGACAGCAGTTCTGCCGTTGACTGTACACAGAATGCCTACGAAAAAGTATGCAACAGCGCAGGCGAATGCAAATGCTCTGCGGATGGCAGTACTGTTCTGAACTACGATAAGAATGCATGCGTTGACAAAGTCTGCACCGGTATTCCGGGCGTCAAAAAGGGAAAGGCTCTGACCAAAAGCTGGTACAATTCAAACAATAAGGATTATGCCTGCAATGCGCTGGAGTGTTCTTCGGGATATAAACGCACGAAACAAAGCAACGTCAATGCCTGGACCTGCCGTCCCAAAGAAAAAACATACAAATGCATCGAAAAGATGGGATACAAATACAAGGACGGTGACGGATACTGCAAAGCCATGAATCCCAGTACCGGAAAGAACGGTCATGCGCACTGCAAAAAAGGTTATCGCCACTATATTCTTGCCTGTCTTCCCCAAAACGTATGCTGCGGAACGCGCCACGACAACATGAATTATTCCAAAGATTATCTTTGTACAAATTGTACAGCGAAGGGAAAAACATGTAATATAAGCAAGGGCAGCTGTGAATGATGACTGTCACTGCCCCCCGGAATTTCCATTCCCAATTTGCCGTTGAATACACCGCATTCAGAACATATCGACGATGATTCGAGGATTAAGATGAAAACGAAGGCACTGATACTTGCAATACTGGCCAGCTCTCTGACGGGTTGTGAGATGGCTGCCGTCTCAGACTGGGGCGCCGATTGTCCCGGCCTGTCCAGTGAAGGCGAGCTGGGCTATATTGGCGACAAGGATTGCAATGCCGATGAACCGATTTGTACGTTTTCAGATTCAGATGATCCGGATAGAAAATACGATTTCAGCAAAAATTTCGAAATCAGCCGATGTCCGGCCGAATTTCCCCGGTGTGTCTTTGAGGATGCCCTGGATGCGGAGGATCCGGATGCCCCGGATGCTGTTATCTATCACTGCGAACCCAAAAAGAGTTGTGCGGATGATCAGTTTGCCTGCGAACTCGACAATGGTCAGACCAAATGCGTCGATCCCAAAGCCATTACGACCTGCGGCGCATCTGAATCCAAGTGTGACAAAAAGAACTACGGCGGCCAGGACTGCAGCAAATTCGGCATGAGTACATGCGTCGAAGACGGCGACAGCTACGCCTGTCAGTGCCTCAGCGGAACCAAGAGATGCGGGACGCAGTGTCTGAGTCCCTCCTCCCCCGAAACCTGTGGCGCCGACGATTGTGACAAAGAGAATTATGGGGGCGATGACTGCACCGCCTACGATGACAACCGGGAATGCCAGGAATTCAAGAAGGGCAAATACCGATGTCAGTGCCGCAAAAACGATGTCATGTGCGACAGTTCATGCATCACGCCATCATCCGATCAAAGACACTGCGGAGCCAAAGGCAAATGCTCAAGCGGTGATCCCGATGACGAGGACTTTGAAGGTGAAGACTGCGAAGCCGGAAAAGGAATATGTAAAAATGGCGTATGCACCTGCACCTCGGATCAGATCTGGTGTATTCCGCAGGGAAGCAATACTCCGCAATGCGTTTCGCCGCTCGATCCCAAAACGTGCGGAGCCCATCTGATCGAAAATTCCGGACGCTGCGAATTTACTGCATGTGACGAAGGCAAGGCATGCCGATCCACATCCGACGGCTATCAGTGTGATGTCAGCGAATGCGTCGATCCATCGACGCAAATGTGTCCCGTAAACGGTTCCATGGAGTGCATTTCCAAGCTGGATCCCCTCAACTGTGGGTTCTGCAATGCTAAATGCGAAAGCCAAACCAACGGTTTCGCCCACGGCAACGAATGCAAATTCGACGGCAGCGATTACAAATGCAATTTTGTGTGCATCGAGGGTTACGTCAACTGTCCTCCCGGAGACGAATTCTCGCCGAACTGCATCAACACCAAATCCGACCGCAACAACTGCGGTGAGTGCGGCAAAGCATGCCAGACAGAAGAAGCTTGCATCGATGGTCATTGCCAGACCTCGACGTGTCTTGCCAACCAATGCCAGACACAGGATGCCAACGGCAAACCCATCTGCGACAATTCAGATGCAAAATGCGGCAGTAATTGTGATAACTGCCTGAACCTGAGCAATCAGGCGCACTGCGTCGACGGCACCTGCGTATACAGCGGATGCGAGGCCAATCAGCATCCCCTTTACAACGGCACACAGATTTCCGGCTGTGAAAACAACAGCGTATCGAAATGTGCCCCTCTTACCATCAAGGTGGGCGATCCCATCGTCGACTGCAATGCCAGCATGCCACAGAATGCTGCATCCATGGAGTGTTCGTCTGAGGGCCAGTGCATCGTGACGGCCTGTACCAACAACACCCATATTGCAGCAGATCACAAATCATGTGTCGCCAATACGCCGCAGGCCTGTGGTTCCGGAACGAGCACATCAACTGTCGACTGCACATCCGGAGGCAATTCCGCGACCTGCAACGATGGATCCTGCAGCATCACCAGCTGCAATCCCGGATATCACCTCAACGGTCAGAACTGCGAGATCAACACTCAGACATCCTGCGGACCGACAAATGGCCCGGGCCAAAACTGCCTGACAAACAATGTTGCCAGTGCCACCTGCAGTACATCCGGCCAGTGCATCGTCACCAACTGCAGTCCCGGTTATCACATCAATTCCAGTCTGACCGGCTGCGAAAGAAACAGCAGCTCCTCATGTGCCCCGTCCAACAGCAGCAACACAAAATCGTGTAACGGTCTGACCTGTTCCAACAGCGGCGAATGTGAATGCGGCAGCGGTCTGGTACTGAACTGGAATGGCAGTGCCTGCGTCGACAGAGCGTGTATGGGCGTCCCCGGTATTCAGCAAGGTATGGCACTGACAGCCAATTTCTATAACGGTGCCGATCCGGACTACGCATGCAAGGCAATCACCTGTGCTCCCGGATATGAAAGGTATACACAGGAAACCGCCGCGACCTGCCATCCAACCGGCGGCAGCTGTCCGGGATATAAAGCCAGCAACTGTACCGGCTGCGGAGGACCATCCGGATGTTCCATGAACAGTTGCCAGGGAGGCTATCGCTTCTATGTGAATGCCTGCCTTGAATATGATGTCTGCTGCGGGACGACGAGCGACTGGAATGCCGCCTCCTATTATCGGTGCACCAACTGCCGTGCCCAGGGAAAACAGTGCGATACGGGTTCCGGTACCTGTTATTGATGCGCACGTGAGGGTTTAATTTTGTTTTCAGGGGGCAGCAGCCCCCTGCGGCGCTATTTGCTGCGCAAATACGCGCCTACCCCCACTGCGGGGGGGCGGCAGCCCCCCCCCGCAACGCCCCCTTCTTTCGAAATCCAAACAATTCGCCTCAGTTCGCAAAGAGCCATTCACTTCGCCTCTCACGCCTGTCGGCGATCCGGCTCGTGACTGGCCGTTGCTCACTGGCCTCTGCGACTCGTACCGTCCGCTGGACGGTACGAGT
>JAFRYG010000194.1 GCA_017441205.1 Pseudomonadota bacterium | reverse complement strand
TGCCAGGCAATCAAAGACCCTTGCCTAAGCATTGGATAATGCATTCTCCAGGCTATTAGCTATAAGCTCCAGGCTCTGAATTGCAAATATTCACGAACAAAATATCTACACTCGTATAACGGAGCCAAAATCTTTGAATAACGGGCGTCCGGGGCGCTGCGGGCAGAGCCCCGCAGCGGGGAGCCGAGGTTTTTACCGTTCAGTGGACGGTAAAAAAGCAGAGCCCAATGAGCAAATAAAATTTTCAAGCTGGAGCGACGATAGTCGAGAGAAACGCAGCAAATTTTATATTGCGAATTGAGAAAACGCGTATTTGCTTTGCAGATAGCGCCGAAGGGGGCATGGCCCCCTCCTATAAAAAGAAAAGTGATCTGAGGTTTCTTAATTATGATCCATCACTCGTGATTCGAAAATGCATATCAGGCTGAGGTACGAATGGACCTGGGCTATTATTCTGTATCGCCGAGAAGATAAATGTCGTCCAGGCGAATCGTCATATTTGGGTCGGTCGAACCATATGTATACACATCCAGTTCCAGTTCCTTTTGATTGGAAAGCTCATTTACTGTCGTCAATGGATATTCGTGGAATTTATTTGAATCACTGAAGTTTAATTCATTGCCCACCAGATGGGGGGTGTTGTTGATGCGGTATGCAGCAATTACATGCTTCTCATTAATTCCGCTGCCTGCAACCTTGAACTGAAAACGTACATTTTTATATCCTGTCGATTGAGATGTTAAAACAAAATGCTTCGTATTATCCAAATCTGTCAGGGATGATTCTGTAGACCACTTGTCTCCCGATGCTGCACCCTCCGGATAGTCTCCGGTACCTGAAAGCATCCTTATCTCCGAACCATCGCTCAGGCTTATGAATGAAGATGAGGCAAAGATTCCATCGTTGGCCTGTGCACTCTTTGTCCTATCATCCTTTTTATAGTTCGCAAAGTCCCAGTGCGCCAGAACCGCTCCCTCGACAGGCTCAGCTTTGACATCAAACGTACGCATGATTTCATCCGTGGGAATATCCTGCGCAAACGGGTATCCCATCTCGACGGGACAATTGTAGTAACTCGTACTATTGCTGCCATCAATATCTTTTGTATTCACATATATCTGGAAGACACATCCATACGTTCCTGCGGCTTTCTCTGCATATGAAACCTCCGAAACGAGTTTATATTCGTTCTCTGCGCATTGATCGCACTCCATAAAACGGGCAGCTTCATATTTCCAGGAGTACGTCGCAACAGACGGGTTTCCGCAGGCCAGGCGGCCTTTGATCATCGTATTTGTCACGCCATCAATAGGAATCAGCAGCGCATGTCCGGTCACTTCCTCCGTTGTATCATTTTGCTCCAGATCTACAAACTGGCACTTTTCAATTCCTCCCTGTGACTGTGGTGCAATTCTGCAGGTTCCTTTCAGGAGAGATTTACAGTCTTCGCTGCATTTGGGTTTTCCGACATATTTTGTCGATGCCGTGTTACCTTTGACGTCTTGGCACGTCAGTTTGCCCAGGTCCTCGCCATCACACAATTCGCTGCCTTCACGAACACCATTGCCACACGAATTCTGAGGCTCTTTGCATGCATTGTTTTCGCATCCATTGGGGCATGTTTCGCGCGATTCGATTCCGGCAGCACACGTCACGAGCACATTTCCTTCGCATTTGGATCCATCTGGCGAACAGGCTGCCGGTGCCGTTTTGCATGCATTGTTTTCGCATCCATTGGGGCATGTATTGCGCGATTCGATCCCGGCAGCACACGTTACGAGCACATTTCCATCGCATCTGGATCCATCTGGCGAACAGGCTGCCGGTGCCGTTTTGCATGCATTGTTTTCGCATCCGTTGGGGCATGTGTTGCGCGATTCGACTCCGGCAGCACACGTTACGAGCACATTTCCTTCGCATTTGGCGCCGTCTGGCGTACATGCAGCCGGTGCCGTTTTGCATGCATTGTTTTCGCATCCATTGGGGCATGTATTG
>JAFRYG010000193.1 GCA_017441205.1 Pseudomonadota bacterium | reverse complement strand
GGGTTGGAAACCGCCGAAATCGATGGGTTGGAAACCACAGACACCACAGGGCTGGAGACTGCCGCCACCGAAGGATTGGAGGCAGGAGTGCTTGAGGAATCGATTGAAGCAGGGGATTTTTCAGATAAACTCATAATAACAACACTGTGAAGAAACGGGCAACGGAGTGCAGTTTAAATGTTTTGCCATTTCCGGTCTATCCACAAAGCAAAAAATTGTCAAAAAAATGCAGCTGAGACAGGATTTTGAATTACCTTAAAAAAAAGCCCCTTATCAGAAAGAACTTTCCGGAACTTACTTTGGACTGGTGTATTTATTTGACAAAAATTTGACACACGTGTAGTGTCGCCTGAACTGCGGTAAATGGCGTCGGATCTTTATCGCGCCCATGTTGTTTTTTAGTCTTTTAGTCATTATTATTGACATATTTTTCCTGTAAGGAGGAATCGATGGTTAAGCATCGTAGTTTTATGGCGGCTCTGTTGGCTGGTTTTGTAGTTTGTACGGCTTATGGTTGTTCGCCGTCGTATCCTGAGTGCTATGAAGACACCGACTGTACAGCCGAAGTCAGTAAAAAGTCGTACGATGAGTACTGCCTGAATGCAAAATGCGCAGAGTGCCGTAACGACGAACACTGCTCCAGCAAAAAAGATGAGAGCTACATCTGCAATAACGGTACATGCCAGCGCATCAATGGTTACTGCAATCCCGATGTCGGCATCAACTGTCCGGCCGGCCAGAAATGCCGCGATCGTCGCTGCGGTCCCGAGTGCTATCCCGAATCCGTTGCTGAAGATTGCCCGCCTGATTACATTTGCGAAAACAACCGCTGCGTTCCCAAACCCGAATGTCTTTCGGATGAGGATTGCCCGGATGGCAAAATCTGCAAGAACCAGCACTGCGTTGAACCCCCTGTCTGCCAGCCGCGCGTTGCCTATTTCGACTTCGATGAAGCCACCATCCGCAGCGATGCCAAAGCCACGATCGAAGAAAATGCTGAATGCCTGAAATCGCGTGAAGATGTGACTGCAGTCCAGGTCGTCGGCCACTGCGACGAACGCGGTACCGAAGAATACAACATGGCTCTCGGTAAACGTCGTGCCGATGCCACCAAGAACGTCCTTTCACGTCTCGGCATCAAGAAAGTTTCCTCCAAATCCCGTGGTGCCATGGATCCCGTCGTCAGCGGCGCTTCCAGCGAATCTGAACATCAGAGAAACCGCAGAGCCGAATTCGTCATCAATCCGTAATTCGTTTCTTTGCAGCCTTCAGAAAAGCGCCTCAACAGGCGCTTTTCTTTTATTGCCCCGGCTATGAATACTGCTCCACGTGACAGCGATGACAAGGACGAAATCCGTTATTATCCGGAGGGATTCGTCTATAAACCAGCCATTGATCGCCCGATCGGCCGGAAAGAGCGCACGATCGTCCAGATCGTCTCCTGGACGCTGGCTGTCATCATTCACATCGGAGCTTTCATCGCCGCAGGCTATTATATCGACTATTCGAAGGCCGATTTCCAAATCGAAATGGCATGGTCCAATGCGCCCCTGACGGGATTCGGCATGATGGACGAAGTCGAAGACTGGCAGGCCGCCGAAGATACCCCCGAACCGGCCCCTCAGGTCGAACCGGATGAAGATCCCTTCGAATCTCCCGAAGAAGAAGATACATCGGCAGAACCTTCCCTCGATCCGGATTCCATCGTCATCCCCGAACCGGAGCCCGAATCCGATGAAGCTTTGCCGGACGACAATGCCCCCGAATACGATCTGACAAAGGACAAAAAACGCCTTCAGGCCGTGCGAAACGATGTCAGCACGATTCCCAATCTGCACGTGCTTGCCCCGGGAAATGCCAGACTCATCGTGCTCATCCGCAACGATCGCGTCATCGGCTCTCGCTTCGAGAACTCCATTCGCCGCCTGTTTAAAGCATTTCCGGACTATCGGTTCACCCTGGGAAGCTCCGAGATCGATCCCGTGCGCGATATCCAGGCCATGCTCATTGCCACGGCAAATCCACAGCTCTACGCCGAGACGTTCCTCGTCGTTGCCCACAATATCCCGCAGGACAACCTCAAAAAGTACATCACGGATTCATTCCCGACGCGCCTGAACTGGCAGGAACACAACGCAAGGCCCCTGGCCGTCCCCGACACGACCGACGGCAAATTCAATCCGCGCTCCGGAATCTACAAACGTTCCGTCTATCTGCCCGACGATCATACCGTCCTGTTCCTGCGTCCCGAAGTTCTGCCAACGCTCGATACCGCTCACGTCGACGCCATCGTACAGGCCCGCGATGATGATCTCGATACCCCCGAACAGGCACAGACTTTCCTCCAATCCCTCGGTGCCATCTCCAACAGCGATTCGGCAAGCATGCCCTCGCTTTTCCTGATGGTACAGGGCATCCAGGACGTCAGCTTCGGCAGCAGTTTCCCCAAATTCGAACCGCCGCAGGCCATCGTCGCATCCATGTCGACGTCAGATCGGCCCCACATCAATCTGGAAGCCACGTTCGAATCCCCAAAGGCAGCAAAGGATTTCGTCAAAGTTTGGCCCGACATCCTCTCCGCTGCCGGTTCGCTCGGCATTCCCGGACTCGCCGGACTCCTCGGCGGACTTGCACTGGCCCCCGAAAAAAGCACCGTTCTCGTCACCGGTGACCTCAACGGAACCATGATCAGCCTGATCCTCATGTTCGCCGCACAACATCTCGAAAAGAACGCCTGATGCGCCTTTGTTTTGTGTGCCGCTGCTATCTCGCCTGACGGCTCAATACGCATCGGGTGCCGCCTTTTCGCCGCATGGCTCAATACGGCGGCACTCACTTTTTTCGCTGGCACAAATCAATAAGCGTACATAACCATTAAAAAGCATCGTGCTGACGGCGCTTTTCGCTCGTAAATGCCTCCGACGTATCCTTTGCCACGAGTTCGTACAAAATGGCCGTCTTATCCTTTGCTGCACGCAAAATCCTTCCCAGCCGCTGCACATGCTCGCGAACGGAGCCGCTTCCCGACAACACGATCGCCACATTGGCCGCAGGAATATCCACCCCCTCATTGAGGACCTTGCTGGTGACCACGACCGGATACTTCCCCGTATTGAACCCTTCCAGCACGGAACGCCTTTCTTTGACCGAACTCTGATGCGTGATGGCCGGAATCAGATATTCCCGGCTGATGCGATAGACCGTGGCATTGTCCGCCGTAAAAATGATCGTCCGGTCATGCCGGTGAATGGCCAGAAGTTCATTGAGGAGCTTAAGTTTTGCCCTGCAATGCTGGGTGATTGCCCTCTGTGCGCGATGCGCATGAAGGGCTGCTCGCCCCTGTGAACTGCGCGAAGACAGACGCAAAAATTCATTCCATCCGTCCGGCGTCCCCACGCGAATGCGGTTTTCGCGAATAAAATCCAGATAACAAGCGCGATACTCATCATATTGATCGCGCTCATCCGCATCCAGCGACACCTCGTACTGAACCGTTTCATACTGGGAAAGATTCGAACCGGCGAGTGCCCGTATCGTCTGTGTATAGACGATGGGACCGACGAGCTGATCATAAGTGAGTTCGGCATCGCGTTCCGGAGTAGCTGTCAGCCCAAGACGATATGGCGCAATGGCATGCAGTGCACCCAGTGAATACGTCTGCGTCGGCAAGTGATGGACCTCGTCAAAAACGAGCATTCCAAACGCATTTCCCAGATGCTCCATGTGAATATAAGCTGAATCATACGTCGTCACCGTCACGGGTTTTACGTCGTACGTTCCGCCGCCGACGATTCCGCATTCGATGCCAAAAGCCCGTTCAAGATTCAAATGCCACTGAGCGACCAAATCGAGCGTCGGCGTAACCACGAGCGTAGAACGCCGAATTTTGGTCATTGCAAGCTGCGCCACAAAACTCTTTCCGGCACCGGTCGGCAAAACGACAACCCCGCATCCACCGCTTTTCTCCCAGGCATCAAGTGCTTCGCTCTGGTAATAAAAGGGAATGCGTTCAAACTTAAGATCCAGGGGAACATCATCGTATTTGCGGGCATTATCGACAAACTCAATCCGCGCCTTAACCAAAGCCATCAATACTCTGCGATACGAAAGCGCCGCCCCCCGATAGGCCCCGATTCGTACATCCCAAACGAACCCCGACAGCAACTGCATCGCATATTCACGAGATTCTTCGGGCACTCGCACGATCAGCGTTCCTGAATCAAATTCTATCTGCCAATGATTATTCACGGTTTCACCAGTTTTATTATGCATTAATCCCAATAATTATCAGTACAGACGTGCCGCGAAACGTCTCTAACCATTATTCACTATTCACTACTCCAAATAAATGCCAGAAAACTTGAAACACATTGCACTTGTTCGCTTTTAAATCAAATGAATTTCAGATAAAATCAATAGGTTAGTGTATTTGTTGTTTTTATCAAACGGCCAAATGCATCCGACGATATCAGAATCATTCCCCAACGAGCGTCTGCATCGTCGAGGGGGAGCACATTTTTGACGTTATTACTGGTTTTCCGTTCATTTTTGGTAGGAGTAAAAAATGAAATACAAAAACTGGCTTTGGCTTCCGGCTCTTGCCATGCTCATCGGCTGTTCCGATGGAGATGACAAGAACAAAGAAGCGGATCCCAATGTCTGTACCCCAAGGTGCGCCTGGGGTACCAAGTGCGTCAATGGAACTTGTATCGAAGAATCAAAGATCTGCGATCCGGAATGTACCGAAGGCTTTGAGTGTATCGATAATGTTTGTGTGGACACAAGTCTTCTCTGCCCCGATGGATGTTCCGACAGCGAACAATGCGTGTCAGGAAAGTGCACTCCCAACATCAGAGTCTGCAGCAAATCCGTCTGCGACGATGCCGACCAGTGCAGCAAAGAACTCATTGCCTGCCAGGAAAATGAAGTCTGTCTGAACGACAGCTGTACCTCCCAGGAATGCGATATATACGCGGATTCTCTGTGTTCCAAAGACCAGACGCTTGCCTGTATCCCGACTGCGGAAGGTTCAGATATCGGTCGCTGGACGCTGTGCGATGCCAATATGGGATGCCAGCAGGGACAATGCGTCGACGCCGGACAGTTTGAATGCAAAGTCTCCGATGGATGCGTCGATGATAAAACACAGTGCTACGAGGGACGCAAACAGAAGTGCAATTCCAAATATGAAAAATGCGAAAACAATGAGTGCGTCATCGATCCGGATGCCAGCTGCCAAAAGCCGGAAAGCTGCGATGATGACGAGAGATTCCTCTGTACATCAGCAGCTCGCCCAGAAAAATGCCCAAGCAAACAGCGTTGCCAGGACGGCAAATGCGTTGCTGCTGTCAATGAAAAGGCAATTAAACTCTGGACTGTCTGTCACGATGATACCGACTGTGCCGTAGGAAAATGCATTAGAAAACTCACGCTCAGCCCCAGTGACAAGGGTGAAACGAATGAAGTTTTTCTTACCCTGCTGAGCCCAGAGATTCAGACCGGTTACGGGGTCTGTTCAGAAGACTGCAGCCAGGATGAATCTGTCTGTGATTCACTGGACAAAATGGATGGTATTCCCTGGACCTGCCAGCTTCTAACAGAGGGAACATCCCCCTATGAAGCGAATAACCCCGGCAAACTTGATGCAAATACTTTGCTTGAAGGCACGCCGTTTGGTGCAATCTGCCGTCCGCCGCACCAACTAAAAGCCGGATGGTCCAAATCGTTCTGCCAATATTGCGACGATACCACACCATGCAGCGACGGTTATCGCTGCGATCACAATATCTGCGAAATTCCCTGCAATACAAACGCGAACTGCCCGATGTTCTTCTCATGCAAGCCCAGCGATGACGGCCTGACCAATACCTGTCAGCCCGATTCCGGCGTGTGTTCTGCCTGCAAAGACACGGACAAAGACGGATACGGCGTTGGTCATTGCGAGAATTCTGGCGTAGATTGTGATGATTCAAATGAACTCATATTCTATTCATCCGATCTGCCCAAAGTCTGCTCGTCAAATGACATGAACTGCAATGGCCTGACCGATTCTGATGAACTGCTGGGTTCTGACGAACACTGCGAAGCATGCGATTCCGGATGCATCCCAACGGCGCAGCAGTGTTTTGCCGGACATTGTGAATATGTCGAAAACTACTGCGAAATTGGAACCTGTTCAAAAGATGGAAAATCCTATTGTCCGGAAGCAACGCTCGCCCAATGGAGTGCCTGCGCAGATTACGAAACCTGCAGCGAAGGCAAATGCAAGCTGACCATCTGGAAAACCTGCGCAACAACCGATGAGTGCCCGGAAGATCTGGAATGTCTGCTCTCTCTGACATACCTCGATCAAAAGATGACCTTTAGTGAAATCGATCCCAGAATTCCCGAAGGATACGGTATCTGCACAAAAGACTGCACCGACGATGCTTCTGTCTGCGGAACGAACGCAACCTGCCAGTTGTTCAGGGAAGGCAACCCGCTCTGGGATCCCCAGAATACGACTTACCCCATTACCATCAGCGATGAAGCACTCAAAGCCGGGACGCCCTTTGTATCTTTGTGCCGCCCAATCCCGGATTCCGATAAAAATCAATGGTCAACAGAGTTCTGCCGCGAATGCGACAAGGATAATCCTTGTACAGACGGCTATATATGTGATGATGGTGCATGCCTCGCTCCCTGTAACGATGATGCGGATTGCGCGCTGCTCTTTACCTGCAGCCCCACTTCCAACAACAAGAAAGTGTGCAAACCCAGACAGGGATCATGCCTTGCCTGTCACGATGAAGACAAGGACGGTGCCGGAGTCGGTCATTGCCCGCATATTGGCTACGAATGCAATGACACGGATCCCACTGCCTATTATGCCGAGGGTCTGCCGACAATTTGTGAAGCAAATGTCGACAGAAACTGCAATGGAAAGCTCGATGATTCAGAACTGCTGCACAGCAAGGAGCATTGCTCAAAATGCAATGATGCATGCGGCGAAAACAAAATCTGTATTCAAACCAGCAACGAATACAGCTGCGTATTCGATCCCGAAGGTGAATTCTGCAATCCGGGCACATGTTCAGAAGACAATTCCAAATACTGCTCGACCGCGACGACTCCCGCAAAATGGCAAGAATGCCCGAGTTATTACACATGCAAGGTCACAAAGGGCGTAAGCTCATGCGTTCTCGATGAAAACCTCAAATGCACGCCCAAACAATGCACCAACAACAATCACACCGGATGCATCGACAATACACCGGTGGACTGCGATATGACTTTCGAAATTTGTTCGAAGGGCGAGTGCATCATTGATCCCAATGGCAAATACGCTTCGTGCAAAGCCAATTCCTGCTTCGAAAACGTCGACAACTATATTTGCAATGCATCCGGCACCCCCGAAAAATGCCCCGATGGCACGCGATGCCAAAAGGGTACATGTATCACTGCCGTCGATAAGCAAGCTGCAGACATGTGGACAATCTGCTCCGATGACTATCAGTGTCAGTTCGGAAAATGTCTCAAGGAAGTCTCCGTTGCAAATTCAGATGAGACGATTGAACTCTACAAACTGGATTCCCGCATTTCCAAAGGCAAAGGCGTCTGTACATTTGACTGTACGAACGATGCGGGCATCTGCGATTCCATGACCAACGGTGATTCGCTGGCCTATTCCTGCCAGATCATTTACGAAGGTGATTCCCCATGGCCAAAAGGTAAACAGGCCCCCATCGACGCTCTCGATCTCGAAGCCATGGCCGCCGGCGTTCCCTATGCCGCAGTCTGCCGTCCAAATCCAGACAGAGAAGCCGGCTGGTCTCTCTCCTTCTGTAGTGAATGCACTACGAATTCAGACTGCCAGAACAGCTACAAATGTTCCGATGGCCGATGCCTCGCTCCTTGCGAAAACAACAGCCATTGTCCCGTCATGTTTGAATGCTCGGACAACCTTTGCAAACCGATGAACAACGGTTATTGCGCTTCATGCGATGATCCCGACGGCGACGGTTCCGGCATTGGTCATTGCGCAACGCCAGGCGTCGACTGCGATGAGGATGATCCCGAAGTCTTCTATTCACCCGATATTGCCAATTACAAGAATGCATCCGCCTGCGCCAATACTGACGTCAACTGCAACGGAATCCTCGACAAAAATGAGCTGATCGGAACGCTCTATCACTGCACAGCATGCGGTACCCCCTGCGGCAATCCTGAAACCGATCCAGGCAATCATATCGTCAATGAGTGCAAAAAGGTTTCTGATGCCTATTCCTGTATCCGCAGCTGCGAAGAAGGATTTGCGTTCGAAAATGGAAACGATATCTCCAGTGGCTGCACCAAAATCATCACAGTACAGCCTGCAAACGGCATCCCTGAAGATATCATTCTTACTTCCGGTGAATTCTGGGCCATTGACAAAGATGGCGATGGCTATGCCACTCAGGATAAGGCATACGATATCTGGTGCTACAAGAATATATGTTACACCTATAAATATGTCGGCAATGAACGCACATGGACGATTATCGAACGAAATACAGCTGTATTCGATTCACTGCATTATATCCAACTGAAAGCTGAGAAGACACGCAAGCGAGACTGCAATGATGACAACGCACAAATCAATCCAAGCATGGAAGAAGTCTGTGACGGTGTCGACAACGACTGCGATGGCCTGATCGACGTTGGCAAAATGAATCTCACCGGTAACCTGAAAATTTCAGTCGGCAATCTGACCAGCAATGACCTCCAGTATCTCGGTGAAGAATGTGAAAATGAACTCATTGTTGAGTTAGATGATGTACATCACGTTACCTGCACCAAACGTTATGATAAAAATGGTGAGCTGGTATCTGATTCATGTACACAGAAGCCATGTGATGAGAACACCAATTATTCCAGTAAGAGCAATTTCCTCCGATGCGATCCCAATACAAATGAAAAAACTGAGGAAAAATTGGAATCAGATGGATCCATGACCAAATATATCTCTTACGATGAACATCCGATCTATAAAAATGAGACAAAATCCTGTTCCGGTAAAAATGCTCATTATGTCTGTGAACGCGTACACCATCGCAGTACAGAAGGCGATTATTATCAGCACGAAGTGTTCTGCTGGGCTCCGGATCCCAAGAACCTCAAAGGTGAATCGATCGATGAGAAATATGGCGATGGCATAGACAATAACTGCGATGGACTCATCGATGATGGATACCTGAAGAGCTGCAATAACGATAGCTGCGAAGATACCTACGACTGGAATACAGTATCAGAACTCAAAGCCACAGTTGCCCAAAAGAAAGAGCACTGCGATCCAAAACTGGATTTGGCAGGTATCTGCGGCACTGGTTATTTGTATGTTGATGATCCGCAAAGCCCGACATGCAATCTTTGCCAACCCCATACCGCAGCCATTTTCGACTTCGCCGGTGACAATACCGATACCAACTGCGACGCCTTCGAAGGCGACAGAGCGCGAACGCTGTTCGTTGCTGTCAGCGATGAAAACTACGGCGAAGCCGTCGAAAAACCAACAGACGCCCGCTCTGCATCCGATATCCGCGAATTCGCAACGACCCTGGATCCCCTGTACCATCGTCCAAAACTCAGCCTGCGTCCGCTTGCATCACTTCAGAAAGCAATCGAATTTGCCCGCATCTGCATGGAAGGCGGTCCCGATCACTACACCGGTGCCGGTTGCTCCCGCATTTGTTATGAAGAAGACAGCGACCATCTCTCAACTGAATACATTGATGCATGGTACTGCGACGACAATCCTACCGCAGGCAAGCCAACCTATGAGCAATGCAAGGCAAATCCATCCTGCAAAGCATTCACATTGCCCTGGGATATCGTCATGACCAAAGGAACGTTCGAGGAAACGGATGTTGATTTCGATATGACCTATAACCAGCACCTTGATCTGCTCAACCAGGCAAATGGATTCCAACACGAGACCGTAACCGAAGTTCAGGGCTTCACACGTCAGAACGTCATGCCCGGCAACGCCGTTTGGCGTATTCACGGCGGAGCCATACTGTCACAGGAAAACTGGACTTTCGGCACAACGCCCACCCAGCTCAATATCAAATACACGCATGAACGCTTCAGCTCCCCCAAAGACATCTCGGTCTTCCACTATGATGGTGCCGAAAAGACTCACTTCTACATGAGCGCAGTCGCGGTAAGAGCTTATGCTGCCAGCGAAGTCAACGATTCCATGCTGTATGACGGGCTTTCTCCGGCAACTCTGATTGGTTTTAAAGCCCTCAACATCGGGCGCTTTGTACTCACCAACAAAGCCTCCTTCAAGCTCGACGCTCCGAATGGAATGAACGCAGCCGCATTGCCCGCACAAAATCAGGCAAAACTCGACGGTCGTGATGGTGCAAATATCAGCGGACTCCCGGCTTCATCGCTGTTTGCCAACGACGCATTCAGGGAATGGAGACGCAAACATGAAAATGCCGCAATCGATCCCGAAAGCGATTCACTCATCGTCTGTCCGGATGGTTCGTTCATTTCCGGCGGCGGCGTCGGGGCTGTTTCTCCCTACTCGACAGCCGCATACAAACAGGCTCTCGACGCTATCGAAAATCGGGATGCAGCCAACGAGTATTGCCCAGTCATGGACCTCAAGGACTGGTACATCTATAACTTCGGCAATATGGGCGGAAACAACTATATGCGCAAGACAGGTTCTGACTTTGACTTCACTCGCAAAAACACACTCGCAAATGGTGCGTTCCAGTGTGCCAAAGACAAACAAAAATACGATGACGGCCATCTGAATGTCTACGATCAGTACGTTGGATTCCCTGGCGAAACCTGTTTTGGGGCTCCCAACAGCGACAGCACCACCGAAATGACTCAATACCAACTTCCTGGCGGTGCCGCCGGTACTGCCGGTGAATATGATGACAAAGCCATGACGCTTGATATCGATGGTAATAACTTCAACTTCAGAAACATAAGGCGCCGTGAGGAACTCGCCGGTGGAAACGGCGGAAACGGCATTGGCGGTGCCGGTGCTCCCGCATTCATTTTGAGCAACATCGATGAAACGAGCATCCTGCACGAACATTTCGGACAGCAATCCGCCTACGAGCTCGAAGAAGGTCCCGCATTCTGTAACGCAGACAGCACGAAATTCTCCAAGGCAGTTGCTCGATCCATCGCCATGACCTATCTGGCTGCCATCAAATTCGGAACAGCAGCAGCCAATAACCTCGCCGATGACAAAGCACTCATCATGCGCGGTGCTGGCGGCGGTACAGGCGGCTGCGGCGGTCTTGGCGGTGAAGCCGGTTATACGGGTGGTTCCGCAATCGGCCTGATTCTGTCTCCGGATGTTCACATCAGTGTCGCTTCCAACTGCGAAATCGTCGTCAATGGCGGAAACGGCGGTGACGGCGCCAATGGACAGGCTGGTATGGCCGGCGGCAAAGGCGGTAATGGCCAGAAATTCCAGACCTATTCCGTCACCAACCCATTCACGGATAACTATACATTCGCCCCAATGACTCTCAAG
>JAFRYG010000192.1 GCA_017441205.1 Pseudomonadota bacterium | reverse complement strand
GTAATGGTTAGAGACGTGCGAGTCGCACGTCTGTACAAAATAAAACCAGACACGCCCCGCAGGGGCGTCACATTCGCAGCCATTAGCCGTGGGTGAGCGCAGCGTAACCCACGGAAATAGTGATTAGTGAATAGTGATTAGTGAATAGTGATTAGTGAATAGTGATTAGTGAATAGTGAATAAAGAATCAGACGCGCATCGGAGGGGCGTTACCAAAATCAATATATTATTGATGCAGGAATTTTTGTTTGAGGGCGAGAATCCGGTTTGCGGATTCGAATATGCGGTCCTGCATTTCGGGGGATTCTTTGGCCTGAGCGAGTACTTGTTTGCACAGTGGTGCCCAGAGATACTGGGATTTGCAGATGAGGAAGGCATCGACGCCGGCATGGATTCCCAGGAGGACGGCCTTGAGGGTGCTGAACCGATCGATGATGGCGTCCATTTCGAGGTCGTCGCTGACGATGACGCCCTTAAACCCGAGCTGTTTGCGCAGGATATCGGTGACGATCATGGGGGACAGCGTGGATGGGAATCTTTCGCCGAGTCCGTTCATGACGATGTGGGCGGTCATGATCATGGGAATATCGGCTTCGATGGCGGCTTTGAAGGGTTTGAATTCGACGTTTTGGAGTCGATTCATGTCGTGGTTGACTTCGGGGAGATCGGTGTGGCTGTCGAGGAGGGTGTCTCCGTGCCCCGGGAAGTGTTTTCCGCAGGGGATGATGCCGCCGTCGATGAGGCCCTGCATGGTGGGGATGGCGAATTCGATGACCTGTTCCGGCGTCGTTCCGAAGGCGCGAGTGGCGATGATGGGATTTTGGGGATTGGTGTGAATATCGAGGACCGGTGCGAAGTTGATGTCAAATCCGAGCGATTTGAGATCGCGCGCATTCTGGAGTGCGATATCTCTGGCATTTTCGGGTGTTGTCCGGGCGATATCCATGGCTGACGGGAGGTTCGGGGAACCGAGATTTTCTCGGATTCTCTGGACTTTTCCGCCTTCCTGATCGATGGCAATCCAGATGGGATAAGGGCTTTGTATCTGGTGGATTTGTGCGGTCAGTTCCTGGATTTGTTCGCGGGATTCAAAATTCCTCGAAAAGAGAATCACTCCGCCGACCTCACCTTTGGTGAGCGCGCCGATGAGGGGAATCGGGAGTCTTGTACCTTCAAAACCGATGATGAGGAGTTGTCCGATAGCATGCTTGAGGGAAAGTTTTTCGTTCATGATGTGAGGAACCTGGGGTTGGGGAGAATGTGGAATGTGTATTTTTGGGAAAATCCCGGAGCGGGTTTAATGCCGGGTCGCCTGAAGCCATCAGAGGCAGCCGGCGCGTACGCAGAAGCGCCGGCAGGCGGACGTATTCGGGGCGCAGCCCCGGATAGGCCGCCAACCATATTATAACACTTCATAAAATCGCATGTGAATTCTGAATATGGTACAAAGCATGCGGACAGATTTGCCCAATGACAGGGGAATATCATGGATTTTAGACAGACGGAATTAACAGAACTGCTCAGTGCTCTTGAAACCCGCGGGATCCTGACGAAGGAACAGTCGCAGATGATTCGCGTGCGTCAGGGGGTCATCCGGGCACTCGTTAAAAAAGAGAAGCTTCGCAACAATCTGAATCAGCGATACGAGGCCAATCCGATAGAAATCATCATGGCTTCGGGCGCGGCAATGGCTGACGGCAGCCCTTTTGATGAAGAGAAGCTCGTGGAGCTTTGGGCAAATGTGAAGAATGCGACGTACCTGAGGATCGATCCGCTTCGGCTGGATGCCAAACTCATTACCGAGACTTTCAGTCAGAGTTTTGCGCGTCTGAATGTGGTTCTGCCGATTTCGCTCAAGGAGAACCGGCTGACGGTTGCGACGGATTATCCCGACAATCAGGAACTCGTGCGAATGCTGCGTTCGACGCAGCGTTACGAGATCGACACGGTTCTGGCGTCGAAAACGTCGATTTTGCGGTGCATTGCCGAGATATATGGTTTTAAGACGAGTGTGACGGCGGCGGCGACGGAGCAGACGAATTCGGCCAATCAGGTGGCGCTTGCCATCGGCAATCTCGAGCAGTTCATGTCGATACGGCAGCTGGAGGATATCGATTCGTCCGACAGCCACATCGTCAATGCGGTGGATTATTTGCTGAATTATGCATTCAGCCAGAGGGCAACCGATATTCACATCGAGCCGCATCGCGAGCAGTGCATCGTAAGACTGAGGATCGACGGGGTGTTACACATTGTTCATACGCTGCCCGGAGTCGTTCATGCGCCGATCGTTTCGAGACTGAAGACGCTTGCGCGCATGGATATTGCAGAAAAGCGCCGTCCGCAGGATGGGCGTATCAAGACGGAGTACCAGGGAAAGGAAATCGAGCTGCGCGTATCGACGATGCCTGTGGCTTTCGGTGAAAAGATGGTGATTCGCGTACTCAATGCAGGGAAGCTGTTTCAAGGCATCGAGGGACTCGGCATGGAGAGCGATGATCTGGCGCGATTCAAACGGATGATTGCTTCAAAGACCGGTCTGATTCTGGTTACGGGACCGACGGGCAGCGGCAAGACGACGACGCTTTATAGTGCGCTTCGGCTTTTGGGTTCACCGGAGGTCAACATCACGACGGTCGAAGATCCCGTGGAAATGGTCTATGAAGATTTTAACCAGGTCCAGGTGCAGCCGAAGATCGGGCTAGATTTTGCGCATGCGCTCAGAACGGTTCTGCGACAGGATCCCGATATCGTCATGGTGGGGGAGATCCGCGACGAAGAGACAGCCCACATGGCAGTGCAGGCGGCTTTGACCGGCCATCTGGTATTGTCGACGCTGCATACAAACGATGCGCCGTCGGCGATTACGCGACTTCTGGATTTGAACATTCCGCCATTTTTGCTTTCGTCGTGTTTGATTGGAAGCATCGCGCAGAGGCTCGTGCGCCGGATTTGTCCGGAATGCCGGACGACGCGGACGATGACCGAATCTGAGATGCACATTCTGGGAATCCGGCAGTCATCGTCGCAAAGACAGGAATTGCATGTATCTGAGGGGCTGGGGTGTCCGGACTGCCGCAAAACCGGGATGTTTGGACAGACGGGAATTTTTGAAATTCTGGAGGTCAATCAGACGATGCGCAAACTGATTCACGATGCAGCGGATACCGAAAAGCTCATGCGCAGTGCGAGATCGGACGGCATGAATACGCTGCTCGAAAGTGCACTGAAAAAGCTGGGAGCCTGCGAAATTCCGATAAGTGAAGTGATTCGCGTGCTGGGTATGGGTGAGTGTGAGGATTAGGGAGTAGGGAATGATCATTCTGGGGAGTGCGTCTCCGAGGCGCAAAATGCTGCTCGAAAGTGCGGGTGTAAATGTTCAGGTGGAAGCTGCCGATATCGATGAACGGTGCTTAGACGGGGAATCGGCTGTTTTATATGTTGAGAGAATGGCGAGGGAAAAGGCTCGTGCCGTTTCGAAGGGACATGAGGGGGAGCCGGATTTCGTCGTCTCTGCCGATACGATCGTCGTCCATGGCGGGAAAATTCTTGGAAAACCGGCGACCCGGGAAGTGGCTTTCGAAATGCTCAGCGAACTGAGCGGGCAGGTGCATTCCGTGTTTACTGCTGTGTGCATCGTCGATACGAAGCGCGGGATAAGCCGCCATTTTGTTGTCGAAACACAGGTTCATTTTGCGGGTATCAGCGCTGCACGTCTGTGGCATTACATCGATACGGGTGAACCGATGGACAAGGCCGGAGCCTATGGAATTCAGGGGAGAGCGGCAGGCTTCGTGGAAAGGATCGAAGGATCCTATACAAATGTTGTCGGTCTTCCGCTGTGTGAAACGATCGAAGTGCTGGAGGAGATGGGGGCGATTTAGGTAATGCGTAATGCATAATGCATAATTCATAATTGGTAATTCGTAATGCTTAGAGACGTTCCACGGAACGTCTGTACTGATGATTAATGGGTTAATGCATAACCAAAATCAGGCACGCCCCATCGGTGCGTCACATTTGTTCAGAGAAAATTCATCTAAACAGGTGAAAATTTAGATATATGTTGTTGACATGCCTGAGGGGATGTTTTATGTGAATAAGTGTATGGTAAGTGCATGAAAGATTATGCATTGTGTGTGATGGAATCATTGAATGGAGGCTGAAATGGCAAAAAGACTCACGAAACGTCAGGCCAATGTGTTTGTTTACATCTATGATTATATTCAGGAGAACCATTATCCACCTACGGTGCGTGAAATCGCGGATGCGTTCGATATCAAATCGACCAATGGTGTCGTCGAGCATCTGAAAGCCCTGGCTCAGAAAGGGTACATTGAAAAAGACGGTTTCAAGAGCCGCGCCATTCGCCCTCTCGTGAATCGGGATGCGGTGGAACGTATCCTGAACGGTCAGGAGGAGCCGGCGCCCACGCGCTCACATGCGCGTCGTCAGGGAACGCATGCGGCAGCCCCGGAAGCTCCGCATGCCAAACTAAGGGTTTTGGGACGAATTGCCTGTGGTGCTCCCATCTTTGCCGAAGAGAATTTCGACGAAGACGTGGATGTCGATCCCTCAGTGTTCTGCCGGGGAGAGGACAATGTCTATGCACTCCGCGTTCGCGGAACGAGCATGATTGGCGATGGCATTATGCCCGGTGATCTCGTCGTCGTTCGTCCGCAGCAGACAGCCGAAGACGGCGAGCTGATTGCTGCGATGATCGACGGCAGTGCAACGGTCAAACGATACGAAAAACGAAAAGGCGTGATCCATCTGATCCCTTCCAATCCCGATATGGATCCCATTCTGGTGCGTCCGGAAGATCATGCCGATTTTAAAATCCTCGGTTCAATCCGCGGCGTTCTTCGCTTTTACAAGTAATAAAATCCTTTACTTTTATGATGGCTGTGCCTAAACTATTGGGCGCAGTTTCCAGCAATGGAAATATTTTTATTAACCTTTTACCTTTAGGAATTTTATCATGGCAGACGAGAAAAAACAGCCACAGGGTCTTCAGTTCCAGATCAACGAAACAACCGCTCAGGGTCTTTATGCTAACCTCGCCATCGTTAGCAATATGGACAGCGAATTCATTCTTGACTTCGCATTCGTTCAGCCCGGCCAGAACCCTGTCAAAGTGCATTCACGCATCATCATGAGCCCGAAACAGGCCAAACGTCTTGCTGTTACCCTTTCGAACGGCCTCGTTCAGTATGAAGAAAAACACGGCACCATCGATATCAACAATCCCGAAGCCAAGTAATTCTTCCATGCGTTGAATTCGAAAGCGCTGCTGTCCGGCAGCGCTTTTTTTATCCCCTTTGGCTGACAATCAATTCCCATGATGGATATCTATGCCGTAATATGTGCTGCCGGAGCAGGAACGCGCTTCGGACAGAATAAGGCTCTGTGCCGGATATCCGGAGGAGATACCTTTCTGGAGTCGATCGTAAAAACACTCCGGATTTGCGGCGTGCATCGTATCATTGTGGTCACGGGGGCCGAACATCAGAAAGTCATGGATGTTCACGGTGCGCTCGATGTTTCGTGGGTGCATAATTCTGAGTGGCAGTCCACCTATATGCTCGAATCTCTCGTGTGCGGATTGCAGGAAGTACCTGAACATTATCAGGTGATTCACTGGCCCGTGGATTGTCTCTTCATTCATCCGGAGGATCTCAGGCGGCTTATCGATGCGCCGCATTCCTCACTCGCCGTTCTTTGCTGGGACGGAAGACCCGGCCATCCCATGCGCATGTCGGGACAAACCGCTGACGAACTCAGAACGCATTACCGGGATTATTCGTCACTGCGCGATTTCGTTCAAAATCAGCCGCGCCTCTGCATCGATGCACACCACAGATCACTCGTCAACTGCAATGATGCTGTATCCCTGGATGCGTTTTTGGCACGGCAGTAGTTCCGGTTTTATGCCGTGCGAGCCAATGTTTTCTTTTTCAAAATGCGATCGATGCCGATGGGATTCGTATCGAATATGACGACATAGAGGGCGAGCAGCAGCCATGCGGAATCCCTTAACATCGTGAGCCACGAAATAGGATCGGAACCGGCTGCGGCATTCGAGGCAAAACAGCCGCACGAAATGCTCAGATCGTGGACGAGTGCGTGACTCAGGGCAATCATGAACATCACCATCATGCCACAGACCATGAGAGCGGCAGCGCGGGCTTTGGTGCCCGTAATGAGCAGAACTCCGGTGCCAAATTCGACGTACGGAAGAATAATGGCCAGCGGGTTGATGAATACCAGCGGCAAAAACTGGTAGGTCGCAATGTCGATGGCAAAGGCTTCGGGCATCGCAATTTTATGCAGACATGCCGAAATAAACACCCAGGCCAGGTAGAGTCGTGCACCCAGAGCAATGTAGCTGTGTACGGGATGGGCCTGAAATTTAAAAAAACGGGACTGTAATTCGGATTCGTGTGACATGGGATTATCTTTTGGCAGCTAACAACTAAAACTAACGATTCTTCAGACCTTCGGCTCCGCCTTCGACGACAAATACCTGCTGAATACCGTGGCCGGCCAGTTCGCGGCCAAGTTCGTAACCGGTCGACCCCTGGCTTCCGTCGCCGTCGCCGTAGACGACGAGGCGTTCCTTGCCGCTGTTAATGATATTCAGTGTGATATTTTTGAGCTCTTCTTCGGGAATGGGATCGAGGTAGTCGTAGGTAATGGAGATGGCGTCCTCGTAGTGCCAGACTTTGTATTCTTCCTCACTTCTGGCGTCGACGATGAATGATTTGCCATCCTGAAGCCGCGGATCCGAGGCTGCAATCATTTCGACTTTACCGAGAGTTTCGGGACAGGGCACAAAAATTTCGTAGGGTTTGTCGGCAATAAACGGCAGACCGTCCGAACGTATGGCGTTGATGACAATGCCAATGATGGCCATAATGAGGCAAATCACGCATGCCTCAATCACAATGCGGAGAAATGTTTTCATAGGGTTTCCTGAATTCAGATGCTGTGCACGCAACAGCAGACAGAGACATTGTGACACAAATTTACTCAAATGTTTAGTGCGGAACTCAGAACTGCCGGAGTGCAAAAAATCATATCGCACCAGCATGAGTTGTGATATTTTTTCGCCGCTTTTGGTGACATTCAGTCACGCAGGGTCAATGTTTTTTGGCTTTTTTATTCACGTCATATTCAAAGGAAACTAAAATGGCAGAATCCAAATCGAGTATTCGTCGCGTCGGTATTCTTTTTGCCGGAGGTCCCGCACCCGGCGCCAATGCTGTTATTTCTTCGGCAGCACTTGCTTTCGTAAAAGCTGGCATTGAGGTGGTTGGCTTTCTGCATGGATATTCAAAACTCCAGAACTATGACGAGGAAAAATCGCCTCTCGTCGAAGGGGATGCCTACGAAATTCTGAATTTTGCGCGCATCGTCGGCACGCGCAACAAACGCGGTATCATGATCGGTACTGCGCGTGCGAATCCCGGCAAAATGATTACATGCCCTGAAGACCTCGATGATCCCGAAAAGACAGCTCCTCTCAAACGGACTTACGAAGGACTTCGCAGCCTGGGTGTGGATGCTCTGATTTCGATCGGCGGTGACGATACCCTCAAAACTGCCAATAAACTTCACGAATATCAGAAACACGCAAATGTTGCCCACAAGGTTCGCGTCGTTCATCTGCCCAAAACCATCGACAATGACTATAACGGCATCGACTTTACGTTTGGTTTCTTTACGGCCGTCAACTTCATGGCTCAGGAAATCCGCAACCTCGAAGCTGATGCCCGTGCGGGTCAGTCCTACTTTATCGCTGAGTGTATGGGCCGCAAGGCTGGCTGGCTGTCCTATGGCGTTGCCATGGCCGGTGAAGCCCAGATGGTCATCGGCGTTGAGGATATTCCCCAGCTCATGACGGATGCCGGTCAGGAATTCAATGGTTTCCTCGATCTGAACGTCCTCGTCGAACACATCGTCGATCTGATTCGTGCCCGCCGTGCACGTCGTCAGAAATTCGGCGTCATCGTTCTGGCCGAAGGACTCGCCGAAAAACTTCCGGCGGATTTCCTCGAAGCAACTTCGCGCGATGAACATGGCCACATTTCGCTCGGCGATGTCCACCTCGGACACCTCGTCGCCAAGATGGTCATGAAACGCATCGAAGCCCTTGGTATGCCCAAAGTCAAAGTCAACGGTGTTCAGCTCGGTTATGAAGCCCGCTGCGCCAGCCCCCACGCTTTCGACGTCATGCTCGGAAGCTGCCTCGGTGTCGGTGCCTATGTCGCACTCGCCGAAAAGGGTCTCGATGGCTACATGGTTTCGATGGTGGGACAGCTCGAACACTGCTTCGTGCCTTTCCATGAACTCGTCGATCCCAAGACCCTCATCACCGAAGTCCGCTACATCAACCCCAACAGCGATTTCCACAGACTCGCCGTTTTACTCAGCGACGATCTGGGAACAAAAATCTGATAAAATCATGGCCTCTGGCTGCGCACCTTTTTGCCATGGCAAATACGGTGCGCCTGAAAGCCGCTATTGCCGCAGGCAATACGCGGCTTTTTCTTTGTCGGTGGATGATATAACAACCAACAGCTAACGAATAAAGAGATCCAGGCTCATCAAACACTCCGCGCCGGGACATCGTAAAAAATATCTTGTTCCTGACGATCGGCATGCATTGCGCGATTCATACATACTTGGTAAAACGGGGGTGTATTCTGCCTGCATGCAGGTGTTTATCCCCCATAATATCAGGAGTGGCGTCATGGTTGAGAAGGACAATAACCGAGAGATACTTTCTGCAGCTTTGAGTGCACACGTCAGTGAACTGCGTCTTTTCTGGCGCGAAACCGGACTTTCATGCCGCTGGCTCGTTCCGGATTCCGAGCATTGTTACGTCGATGAAGAAGCGATCATGCATCTGAAGGAATTCAGGGAAAAAGCCAAAGAGGTCATCGTGAGCCCTGAAGTATGTGAACAGTGGTTTGAAAAAAGCGCCCCCCTGCTCGAATGTGATGAAATCGGCGCAATGCCGTTTCCTCTGCGTACCCTGACATGGCTGCTTCGCGTCGTCGAAAGTCCGCACCGCGAAGATCTGAAGATGGATTCGTGGAATCTCTATTTGTGGAACGTTCGCATCAATTCGCTCCCGAGCCACATCATGCGCAAGCTGTCAGATTTCCTCGAGAATGATGCCAAACAGGCGCTCATCGACTTTGATACGCTCGTTTCGCGTTTTGTTCAGGCCCTGGAAGCTTCGTACCCGACAGATACCGAAAAACAGAAGCAAATAGAACTCATGACGCTCAACAAGCGTTTTGACAGGCTGCGCAGATTTAAGAATCTCGTGTTTTATGGTGTTGCCAATATCGGTAAAGCCAATCTCTCCAAGCAGTTGATCGGTCACTGGAAACAGATGACGGGGCGGGAAATCGGCATGCATTGCGTGACGGTATTCCATGCCAATCTTGGATATGAGGATATGGTTGAGCGTCGGATTTCGGGGGATTGCATGGCCGGAAGACCGTCGATCGATCACTGTGCCCCGCGCGTGATTGCCAATCATATTACGGAGGCCAAGTACTTCTTTGAGCCCTTTACCAATGACAATATTCAGGAAGGATTGCTGCTTTCGTTATGTCGTGCTGCAGCATACAATCCCGATAAGGATTTTGTCTTTATGGTCGATTGTATCGACGAGGCCCGGCTCGAGGATGTTTTGGGCGAAGTTTCCCACATGCTCGACAGTTTTGCCCGTGTTCCCTGGAAAAAGGGCGTCAATGGTGCGCCCGGTGCCTGGGATCTCGAAGCTCCGGGGGCGCGTTCCATTCGGCTGTGTCAGTCGGGGCGCATTTTCTTCATTCCCTCGAATGTCTACATTCTGGGAACTGCAAACGAAAGCGGACTTTTCAGCGGCGATGTCGATGATCACATGTTCCAGACATTTGCCGTCGAGTATTTGCAGCCCAAGACTGCAGATGAACTGCGCACGACCATGCTCTCCAATCGTTCCCGCGAGGCTTTTGCCAGACTCGAGGAATACGTTGCACATAGCGTCGAGCTTTGGGATCAGCTCAATTCCATCCTGATTCGTGCTGGCGGACATAAGAATATCATTGGCTATGGACCGCTGCTTTCTATGTGTGAAGAAATTCTCCAGAGCTGCGATGTCCACGATGCCAATCGCATCGTTCTGGGAACGTGGCGATACCGCATGGTGCCGCCAATTCGCGTTAAAATGGAAGCCCTGCTGCACGGCAGTGAGGAGCATCGGCGTGCGCTCAATGAGATCATTGAATGCCTGAATCAATCCTGGCTCAGAATGCACGTCGAAGTTGAAGGACTTCCCGGATCCGAAGCGATCTTCATGTCGTTCGAAACTGAATTTGTCATCTGATGTCATGCCCAGTCGGGCATGACATACCCTGTTAATACGTCGATCCTCTTGAATTTATGAATTGGCTTACAAAACAAAATACACTGCATTTCAAAGATGCAGCGGTTGGTCTGTTGCGCTCCGGATGGCGGATTGCACGCGGCCTGTTTCCCCTGACCTGGGTCAGTGTCGTATTGTTGGCACTGATCTATTATGTATGGTTCTGGGAAGTCAGCGCTCATGCCAATCAGATCCTCTATTCTGTTGCTGCACTCTGGATTTTTGTTGTTGCCGTACTGCTCGTTTTTACACTTCTGGGAAGTGTGATGGTCTTTGGATTTACAAGACGTGCTTGTAAAAAAATGATTCTGGAAGCCAAAAATGAGACGGGTGGGCACGTTCAATCCAAATACAGAGTCTATAATCCGATATTCCTTCCGTTTATTGCGGTAGATGTCGAACTGGAAGAAAAATCCATCGAGCGCAGAGAAAAGCGCAGATTATTCTGGATAACGGAATCTCTTGTTCCGCGTGAACGCGGTCGGTATCTGGCACTTCACCGAAAGGTGACAGTCCACGATATCTTTGGTCTGACATCCATTACATTTGTGCTCAGGCAGGGAGCTTGCCTGGAGATCAAACCAGCTACAAGCCATTTCGAGATGGTGGCATTTCAGACCAGAACGTCGGGGGACGGCTATTCCCATCCGGAAGGCGATCCTCGCGGTGAACTCGTCGAGATGCGGCGTTATCAGGCCGGTGACCCTCTGCGTCTGGTCATCTGGAAAGTCTTTGCAAGAAGCCGGAAGCTCGTTGTGCGCGCGCCCGAACCTGCCATCGTCGAAGAAAATGACATGTTCGTTTACTTTGTTTCCGGGCAGGACGATGAAACATCTGCTTCGATGGCCAGGTCTTTCCTTGCCGCTTTCGGCAAAGACAAGAAAGAACTCTGTTTTGCCGCAGACGGAGCTCAGCGCATCGTCTCGGATGAAACAGATGGCGTCAATGATGTGATCGATTCTGTCGGACACCGAAAACGCGGCGGAGAGGACTTGATGACGGTCGCTCCGCTCGTCAAGGCAGGAGCCATGGCGCATTGCTTTTTGCTCGTTCCGCCAAAAATGGGAAAATGGTTCGATTTCGTAAAAACTTTTATTGGTCAGTACCGGGTTTCCCCCATTTTTGTCGTTTCCGTCGATGCGCGAAAAGAAAATAAGCAATCGGCAAAAGCCAGTTTCCTTCGTCGTTTCCTGTGTTCTGACGAAAATAATAAGGACGAAGAGGCTGAATTTACATCGTTATGCCAGAGTCTAAGCAAGCTCGGAACGGTTCGGATCGTCGATATTTCGACCGGAGCATCTACCGAATATGCAGGAGGTGCACGATGAAAGAATCTGTCTGGGTTCAGATCGTCAAAACCATGCTGCTCGCGCTGAGCGCATTTGGATATACCTGGCCGCTTATCGATGGCAGCGGACACTTTATTGTCATTCTGGCTGTCATCGCAGCATCCGTTCTGGCCTCTGTATGCGCACGATTCCGCGTTCGTCTGATCTGGTGCGTGCTCGTATCCTTAATACTGATGGTACTCGGCGTACTGGGAAGTTACTCAGTCCTCAATGTATTCGGGGCCTGGGACATGGCGACGACGATCAGACACTCGCGGTTCTGGTACTACATGGGAATCGTATTCGGGATCGTATTCTTCAGCCGAAGTCTGGCGCTCAGATATCGCGTGGCTCAGGTCATTGAGCTTTCGCTGCTCATCGGTACGCTCGTCTATCTTTTCTTCGCTCATCGGGATTTCAATCTTCAGAATCCGCGCGAATTTGCAGATATGCTCTATACCAACGGATACGATCCTATCGAGGTCTATCGCTGGATGGGAATTGCTGCCGCATTTCTTGCATTGCCGATGCTCTTTGGACGCACGAGCCCCGGACGTGCGATCTATTCCATCTTTTTCCTGGTCGTTATGGCGCTTTTGGCTGCAAATTTTCTCAGCGATACGCGTCTGCCCGTCAATCTCAAGGATCCCCTCGGAATCATGGACAAACTCGGGGATGACAATGAAGCCGGCAGCGATCAGGATGACAATGATAATGGCGGCAGCAGCGGCGACAATGAGAACGACGACAGTAATGGCGGCGGGTCCGATGACAATGACGAGAACAACAATAATTCGGGCAATAAGGATGACAACCAATCGTCCGGGAAGAGCAGCAACAACAACCAGGGGCCCACGGGCAATGAGTCTCCGACGCCCGTCGCCATCGCAGTTTTTTACGATGAATATACCCCGACGGATAATATCTTCCATTTCCGTCAGTCCGTTTTGAGCAAATATGACGGAAATCACCTCGTCGCATCGACCATGGATGACGACGTCATTTCTACATTGTCGACGACGAACGAGCTGGTCGCAAATACAGTTCAGAATCCTGCACTGCACAAGGATATTGCGACTTCCATGTTCCTGATTGAAGATCATTCTCAGCCGCCGCAGCTCGCCATGGGCAAGCGCATTTTCCCGATTCAGAACCCGGATCCAAAGCTTTTTGTCGCATCGTATGGCGTCGAGAGTCAGGGACTGACCGTGGATATTACGCGCCTGATAGGAAGACACAGTATCCCGTCCAGCTGGAGCACCGACAAGGCTGAACATTACCTGCAAATACCCGACGATCCCCGTTACCAGGCATTGTCGGATATTATCGTTCGGCAGATCGATCCCAGATTCGTCGGGGATGATATCGTCAAAGCCATCTACATCAAGTCCTGGCTCGAAGAAAATGGCTATTACACGATGAAGACGAAACACATTGATCCGAACGATCCGACGGCATCTTTCCTGTTCGGTTCGCTTCGCGGTTATTGTGTTCATTTCGCACATGCTGCCGTATTTTTGCTTCGTTCTCAGGGGATTGCCGCTCGCGTCGCACTGGGGTATGCCATAGATAACCAGCTTCGTGGAACGGGTTCCGCCGTTTTGATTCTGGGAAATCAGGCACACGCATGGCCCGAAATATACGTGGATGGCGTCGGTTGGGTAACGCTGGAGATCTTCCCGCGCAACGGTGATGAGCCGCCGAGAGCTTTTGTCGACAAGGATCTGGAATCACTTTTCGGTGAGCTCGCTCGCGATGATAAGAGCGGTGGAAAAGGTGCTGAACCGACTTCGGTGACGTTTGATATTCCATGGCGGACCGTGTGGGAGTGTTTGCTGGGACTTCTGGTGGCCGCACTTTTGGTCTGCTATCTGCGCAAAGTATGGATTTTGATTCGAGCACGACAATGTCGCCGTCCCGGGGAAATATATCGTGTCCTTCGCGGCGTTGTGTTTATGTGGGCAATGTTCGGTCATCCCTGGCGTCGCTATCTGACTCTGGAATCATTCGCTCATGAAACTCTGGACGAGGGCAGTGCAACGGCTCAGCTGATTGAACTGACTTCGGCTGCTCAGATGGGGGCCGAACTGACGGAACAGGATGCCGCAAGGGCGCTTAAACTCCTGCCCATGGCTTATAAGGAAGCCCGGACGCATACAAAGGTGTGGCGGCGCATCCTTGGGTGGCTCAATCCCATTGTGCGGTATTAATGCTGTTTAGCAGGCCCGCTATGATGCATGGCGGCTTCATACGCGGGCCGGAGCTGCATTATGTCGCCCCTGCGGGCTCCATACATGCAGCTTTTTTACTTTTGAATTCATCGAGCCGGCCAATTCACCGGCGTTTATTGTGATAGTTATGATGCGTCGTATTATTGTTGCTTTTGCTGTTTCAGCCCTGTGCCTGGCCTGCCAGAATTCGAAGCCGGCAGATCAGGGGGGAAATGAGTCTTCCAAAAATCCGGATACTGCAGCCAGTCAGGGCACCCCTGAGAATACAGAGAGTCATGCCATGGATTCCCAGGCAAACGAATCCATGCCGGGATCTGAGGCAGAATCCGAAGATCCTGATATCGTCCTGACTTCCGGCGATATCAGACTGACGACCGCCGACTATAAGACTTGTGTTGCAGCTCATCTGCTGATGGGACAGAGTGTTTCCGAAAGGATTCTGGCGAATTCACGCTTTCAGCGCGATGAATTGCAGCGCTGCTTTCAAATCGCCGTCATGCGACGCTATGCCGATGAACATCAGATTCAGATTTCCTCTGCGGACCGTCAGAAAACCCTGAAACTCGCTTTTGAACGCAACGGCGTACAGAGTGAAGCCGCATTGATGCAGAAATTGTCCATAACCCAGCAGGAGCTGGATAGGATTATCGACAATCTCAATATGCAGTCGGCAATGCAGCAATATCTGGCCATGAACCTGGACGAGGCGGCTGCGAAGGAAAGTTTTAGGAAAGATTGGCGCCGGTACGATGTTGAACTGGCCGGGTTCGACAACGAGCCTACGGCGGATGAAGTCGCACAGTTTTTAGTGGATTATAAGGATCTGTTTTCGAGCTACCTCGGTTCTCATCCGGCTCTGCTGAATACTTCGCCGCGCGCGGAATTCGTCCGGATGGCTTATGCAAAGAATGGCGAAGGGCAGAATAAAGCAGAAGAACTGCAGCGTTATGCTGCTCAGAATGGTATCGCGGCATCGCTGGATTATTGCCGAAAATCGGCATCATCCGGATGCATTGTGCTCAACGATGAAACCAGAACGCATTCCGTCGAAAGAACGGATGATACCGCATGGGCATTCAGAATTGCCGTCGGTGCGGTTCCCGATGTCATTCATTCTGCCGAATACGATGAAGTCTGGATCCTGCAGGCGGTTCATGCACCGGAGGTGCGCAATACCAAAGAACCCAAAACCAGAGCTTGGCTGGGGGCTCAGGTCATGAAGGAAACCACTCCTGCACCGCATCTGCTGAGCGTGCTCAAACCTGCACTCGAAGCCAAAGATGCGGATTTTAAGGCCGTGACAGAATCCAATCACGGCGAATTTCAGGAATTCAAAGATGCTGCCTATTTGGATCTGACCGAGAACAAGAGCATTTTATCGCGCAAAGTTCTCGATGTTTTGGGCGGCATCGAATCGCATGAGGCAATGCTGTTTTCGAATCCCATCGTCGAGAATGGCAAAATGTATATTTTTCGTGTGACCCGGATTGGGGAAGTTTCGGATGACGATTTCAGGCAGCATCAGTCCGAATGGCGGCAGCGCAAAGCTTCGAGCAGTTCGCTGGATCTTGTACAGCTGTGGCTCGAGGAAAATATGCCCAGAATGTCTTCCATCAATATCCGGCCGATACAAAAAGAGTATGGAATCTTGCGACGGGACGGAACAATCCGCTAATAATAAAAAGCTTATTGCTTGTGGCTCATGGTTTTGAGTGAAAAAAAGCATGGACCTGAGAACTGGCTTTTCGACATCCTTTGGGCTGACGATAGTATGATGAAAACGAAACTGAGTATAATGGTTTGTCTTGCAGGGCTTTTGGGGGCGTCAGTACCGGCTTTTGCCCAGCAGCCCGCAGCTAACGCCAATGCCGCATGGAACCTTGAACCCGGCAGGGTCGTTGGCGGAAGCAGCAATGAATCCGGAGCTCGCCTCATGGATCCAGTCGTTCTGGATTTTGATGGCGATGGCGTGGACGATATCATCTTTGGTGCCCCCGGAACAAATCCCAATGGCATCAGTTCTGCCGGATGTGTCTATGTGATTCGGGGCAAAAAGGATCTCATTCAGAACGGCAAGGTGGATGTGACCTCCTGGACATCATTCGACTACAGGTTCGATGGCCATATCGCGAACGGATTGCTCGGCATGAATTTGATGACCGGCGATTTTAACGGCGATGGCAAAAAGGATTTGTTGATTGCAGAACCTGGCGGCATGGGGACGGTATATCTGCTTTACGGCGGCAAAAAACGAGACAAAGGCATTTATGACATCATGCAGAACGGGGGCGCAGATGTCAGCTTTACGACGACGGAGAGCGGAACCAATCTCGGTCTGTCGGGGTGTATCGGTGATTTTAACCGCGATGGGATGGATGATTTGGCGCTGGCTTATATTTCGCACAGTGCGACGCTTGGAAATAACACGAGCCATGTCGTTTTGATGGCAATGCGCCGCGAATGGGATAAAAAAGTCTACGATATTACGGGAAAAATCTATGGCAAAACGACATTGTCGCGTCCCGTTTCGACATCATCCCGCGTACTGCATTCGTGCGCCGTCGGCGATTTTAATGATGACAATATTCCGGATATTGCGCTCGGCATGCCGATGGATGCCTATCAGAAGCAAAAGATGAGCGGCAGTGTGACGATCGTCTATCATCCCTATAAATACAATGGGACAAATGTGGATTTGTCGAAGGTCGATGAAAAAGTCGGCATTCGCATCAACGGCAATCAGCCGAATGCTCAGTTCGGGTATTCACTCGCCGCAGGTGATTTTACGGGTGACGGACGCGATGATTTAGCCGTTTCAGCTCCCAATCGCCTCGTCAAGGGGCCGAATTCCGAAGGTGCTGTCTATATTTATGATGCCAATCATTGGCCAAAAGAGACGTGCGAACAGCCGGATACCTTAAAGCTGGTCGGCAAGGGAGGCCTGTTTGGCTATCGTCTGCAGTCAGTGGATGTCAACGGGGATAAGCGCCCTGATCTGGTGATTTCAGCTCCGTATTCGGGACAAACTTCGGATGGGGCACTGATGGCTTATCTTGGAGGACCGCATTTTGTGGAAACGCTCGAGGGCAATCAGCGAGCGGATATTGAACTGACGGGTTCGGATTTTATGGGGTTCGGACTGGGGGCTGGATTTGGCGACCTCAATAATGACGGCAAAATCGATGCCGTGGTCAGAACTGCCGCCGATCCCATGCAGCGCGCCAATACCGGAGCTTTCGCCGTGATCGGCGACTATCAGGACATGCCGCAGACGAGTTCACTCGGCGAGGAATTTTTAACCATCGCTGCGCCGGGAAAAGGCGGCGGATTGTCGGCACAGAACAAAATCGTGGATTATCAGGGCAAGCGCTATCGCGCATGGTTTTCGCAAAAGGGCATGGGAAATCGCAGTGTGATTTGTCTGGTCGATGCGACGCGGCCGATGCAATCCGATATTCCGGTCGTTTCGTCCGAAAGCTGTGATGTTCAGATCGTCGGGCCCGAGAATTACGATATTTACGATTTCGTTTTTGGAAAATCTCCGACGGGCAAGCCGACACTGACGATTTCCGTTCCCTATATGCCGGTGAAAAAATCGACGGGATTTGTTGCGGTGATCGAACTGCCGGAATCCATTACGCAGCCGCTCGTTTTGAATCTGAATGAGAATACACTCAAGACCAGTGCACAGACATTCCTTTTGAGCGGCGAATCGGCAGCGGTACTGGGGTACAGGCTGGAATGGAACGATTTGGATAAGGACGGATACGAAGAGCTCATCATCGGTGCCCCCAAACGCAAGGTCGATCAGGATACGGGCGGGACTGTCTTTGTGGTTAAGGGAAAACTGGACCGGGAACCGGGATTTTATGAACTCGTGAGTTCTGATGTCATTCAGTACGAGGGGTTTGCAAATGAAGAACTGGGCACGCAGTGGCAGGTTCTCGACATCAACCGCGACAACGAACTGGATTTGCTCGTTCGTGCAGCGCATACCCCGGATTCATCCGGAGAAGAGTATGCAACGGTGTACGGCATTTATTCTGCAGGATACCGGGATCCCAAGGCATACAATGTAAAATCTCCGACGCTTGCCAGCCTTAAGATCATTGCCGCACAGAATCGGGCAGGACTCGAAATCATTCCTCAGAGCATCGATATCACTCAGGATGGTGCCGATGATCTTGTCCTGATTTCGCCGGATTATCGTGCGGGACTTCAAAAACAGGGCATCGTGTATGTCGTTGCGGCAGGTGCAGATAAAAAAGGCGGTGATCTTCGCCTGGATGCCGAGACGCATTCCGTCTTTTCCTTTACGACCGGCCGCAACGAAAAACTTGTCGATGCCCGTTTCGTGCGGATGAATTCGAAGCTGCTTTTTGTGACGGTGACTTCCGATATTCAGACGGGATTATCCAGCACGGTGAATGCGTTCGTAGAAAAGAGCGGCTCGTATCAGGGGCAATATACCGAAAGCAAATTGACGCGTGTGATTTCGGAAGGGAAAATGACGAAACCGATGCGCCTGATGCTCGAACAGGATCCCAATAAGGCTCAGGATGAACTGTGGTTCGTTTTTCCGTTTGACGGCGTTTCGCAGTCCGGGCAGGGAACCGCTCAAAAAGTCAGACGGTTTTAATGTTTGGGGCGTCAATTAAGGAGAATGTGATTAACGACTTTTCTGCCTCAAAAATTTGATTTATTCTTTGCTGGGTATATTTTGGTGTGCGTCGCAAGTTCGCGAACCAACTAGATCGGAGAGTTCACGTGAAGGAAACAAAAACTAAAAAATCAGTCCGAACGTCGACAACGGTTGCTCCTGCTAAAAAGCCCGAGACAACTCCATATGAACTTCTTGAACCCGTCGAAGAGAAAGTCATTCGCATGCACTATGGCTTATCTGAAAATGATGACAAGGCTCTTGAATATGCTGTCGGCGCAAGTGAAGACACACGGATGCGTGTTTCCCTGATGGAAGCGGGGAATATTGCCGAGCTGGATGCTGAAGTTCCTGTTGCCAAAGGCACAGATCGCCAAATTCTGCGTGAATTTGTCAGTGGGCTTGATGTGTAAGCCTCTGAACTGTCGAACTGGCAGTGCTGTCTGGTCAAATGGCGTTGATAAGGGGAACAGGGGATGATCTGTTCCTTTGGTTTGATGGGATGTTCTAAAGGAGCATCCCTTTTTTTTGTTTTTATTTAGTCGTTAGAGACGTTCCACGGAATCGTTAGAGACGTTCCATGGAATCGTTAGAGACGTTCCACGGAACGTCTGTACTTCGTTGGTTGTTGTAGTGAATAGTGAATAGTGAATAGAGACGTTTCGCGGAACGTCTGTACAAAAAACAGACACGCCCCTGAGGTGCGTCACATCTGAGAAAAAAAGGATAGAAATGTTCACTATGCGTCAGATAGCTTTGGGTGGGTTCCTGGGCGTTTATGCCGGATGTCTGCCATTGACCGTGAACCTGGCGAGGCTTCCGTACTGGCGCGGTGCGCTGGTTGGCGTCTTTTTTGGTGCTTTGACCCATTTGATGACGACGCTGATCTATGTCCTCGTTGCGATCGTGGCGGGCAACATTCTGGATGACCCCATTTTGAGGCACAGGGAAACATGGATTGCCATTGGATCGTCGATATTTGTGATTCAGATCCTTTCATCCGTCGGGTGTCAGATCATGGGGGGATATTTTTTATCTCCGCGCAGACGACAGGATCCGTTCGAGAGAGAGAAGCTGTATGATCGTCTGAAGGCCAGGGATTTAAAGGATAATCCACCGGATGCCAAAAAAATACACAAGTCCGTGGTCCACGATGTCGTTTGTTTGCTTGAGACGCGTCCGGCATCGGCAGACAAGCGATTTTCGTGGTTTTGGATAATTATCTTCGGGATACTTTCGGTCGTGAGCATTTTGATTTGGGTTCATGTGCTGACGGTCTCATGTCTGGATGCCATATTTTTCGGTGTACCGGTGGATGCCGCATGGTACCTGGGAATTGCATTGAAGTGTCTGGGGCCTCTGGCTGTCCTGATTCTGGTGCATCTGTCCGTATTGGGGTGGCTTTGTCAGGATGTTCGCAGATCATAGTCGCGTGGAGTTATTACTCAGCCGCCTTTCTTTTTTATTTTAACAAACGGATTTGTTCGCATCTAACGATGCTCACATTTTTAGTGCGAATGTCAGCAGGTTTGCGGATGGTGAAGCTGAGTTCATAATAATTTCTTTAGAGAGATGGGAAAGGGATCCCATCGAGAGATAATGCTAGGTTTACAAAACGTGATGAAAAACAACAATGATTGTGGGTTCCATTGGTGTTCAGCCTTTTGGCGGGGTCCGGGGCAGAACCCCGGCTGAGTAGTAATCGCGTGGTTCGTTATTTTAGGGCTGAATTTGACTATTGGGGGCAGAAATAGTGTATAGACGGGAAGTGCGTTCGCATCGGTATGCGAAACACCGGAACTTACATGCAATAAGGAAGATAGTGAAGCAATGACACGCAGCATCCATCAACCCCTGATCTGGATAGACTGTGAAATGACGGGACTGGATACCCGCATCGATCACATCATTGAGATAGCAACACTCATTACGGACTCAGAACTCAACGTCGTCGCGGAGGGGCCGGAAATAGCCGTACATCGACCGAAGGAACTGCTCGACGGCATGAATGACTGGAATACGAAGCACCATACGGCATCGGGGCTGGTCGATCGCGTCCTGGCCTCGGACATTGAGATTGAAGATGCCGACCGTCTGACGTTTGAGTTTATTTCGCAGTATTGTGAACCGCATCTGGCGCCGCTTTGCGGCAATTCGGTATGGCAGGACAGGCGCTTTATCGATATGGAAATGCCGATGACATCGCAGTATCTGCATTATCGCAATGTGGATGTGTCGTCATTCAAGGAGATGGCGAGGCGCTGGTATCCGAAGCTGGAACCCTATAAAAAGGCCAATCATCATCGAGCGCTGGACGATATCCGCGAATCCATTGAGGAATTGCGGTACTATCGCAGGATGCTGTTTAAGCCGGAACTGGACTGACCGGCAGATTCGGGCGTATTGGGCGCAGGCCAATAGCCCGAATGGGACGCCGTATTGGGCGCAGGCCAAAAGGCGGCCCAAATAAAAAGACTAATCATTTGCGATAAAATCATATATGTAGGCAAAAGCGCGGTATGAGACCGCATCTTTTATCAGGAGTTGTTATGGAAGATTATACGAGTGAACAGGTTGCACGTGCGATTGTCGAGGCAGCAATTGACAAAAAGGCTATCGAACCTGTTATCATTGATGTCCGCGGAAAGTGTGATTATGCGGATTTCCTCGTCGTGTGTTCGGGCCGGAGCGATCGCCATGTGGACGGTATCTCGGTCGGAATTGATAATGAAGTCGTCGATATGCGGACGTGTATCAGCAACGAAGGCCAGGCAAACGGCCAGTGGGTTTTGCTCGATTACGGTGATGTCGTCGTCCACATCTTTAATGGTCACAAGCGGACGGAATACAACATTGAGGCGTTGTGGAAAGATGCACCGCGGCTGGATGTCGATATTCCTGCCGAGCTTCGTCTGACTGACGAAAGCTATGACGAGCCGATGTTCTGATCGGGTGTACTTTTGGGGTTTTATCGGCGTTGGTCATACGGATGATGCAACGCCATTTTTCCATCTGCTTCTTTCGGATTCTGCATGTCTGCGACAGTCATGGCCATTGGCAAAATGAAATTTGCGCCTTATCGGGCAGCAGCCGATGAGTATCTGAAGCGGCTCAGGCATTACCTGAATATTCAGGAAATCGAGCTCAAATCCGAGCTGTCGCCGAAGCTCAGCGAGATGCAGATTCGCGAGCGGGAATCGAGGCAGATTATGGAAATGGTCGCGCCGTCGACGTATTTGTTTGTGCTGGATGAGCGCGGAAAGATGTTCAGCAGCGTACAATTTTCGGAGATGGTGGGGCGTTTGATGGCACAGTCTCAGGATATGGCCTTTGTGATCGGCGGGGCTTACGGACATCATGAGTGTCTGCGCCAGAGGGCGAATATGGTTTTTGGTCTTTCGCCGCTGACATTTCCGCATGAGCTGGCGCGAGTCCTCGTGTATGAGCAGTTGTACCGGGCTATGACCATACTCAAGAATGAACCTTATCATAAGTGATGGAGCGAGTTTCGGATGCTTCTCGATACCTTCGATGCATTAAAACACATATTGTGGCCGACGCGGTGTGCATCATGCGAAGTGTTGCTGCCGGAGCCGTCGAAGTCCCTGTGTGAGGAGTGCCAGGCGTCCGTTCTGGACGCATCCGGTATGCCGCTGCCGGAAAATATCGATTGGGCATTTGCTTTTTTTCGGTACGAAGGGACGGTTCAGAGTCTGATCGCCAAGTGGAAGTATCACGAGGATTATGCTGCACAAAAGGCCATTCTCGATTTCTTGCCTTCGCATCTCGAGGCCATACGTTCGATGGCAGAGGGCGTGGACTGCATGATTCCTGTTCCGCCGCATCCCAGGCGGCTGCGGGAACGCGGATTTGATCCCGTATGGTCTTTTGCGTCGAAGCTTCACCGCATGATGGAGAATGCTTCGATGAAGATGGATTTTCGCGATGATGTACTGATGAGAACGCGCCATACGGCGCATCAGGCGGGGTTGAATCACGAACAGCGCATGCACAATCTGGATGGTGCTTTTAAAGTTGCGGATGGTTTTGCGGCCGAAAAAGTTCTGCTCATCGACGATGTAACGACGACGGGCGCAACGGGATCGGTCTGTGCGGGGGCGCTCAAGGCCGCTGGCGTCAAGTGGGTGGGGTTCATTGCACTTGCGCATACGGTTAAATCGTGAGTAATTCGCAATTGTTTGTCAGAGACGTGTCGCGACACGTCTGTACAGATGATTATTGGGTTAATTCGTCATTCGTCATTCTCGAAAAAATGTCTCAGTTCTGGAAAAAAGGTCTTCAGTTTACATGTCAGCAATGCGGTCGCTGCTGCTGCGGCGAACCGGGGATCGTTTATTTTTCGCCCCGGGAATTCGATGCACTCGTCGAGCATTTAAATCATACGCGAGGTCTGACGCGCGAGGTCATTGTGCGTGATTATATGCGTCCGCATCGGGATTCCTATACGGCGCGCGATGATTTTCCGGATGGTCACTGCATTTTCTTCGATAAGGAAAAGGGGTGCAGCGTCTACGAGGTGCGGCCTTCGCAGTGCCGTGATTTTCCATTCTGGCGATGCAATCTGGCATCAAAATCGGATTGGGATGAAACAGCTCAGATGTGTCCGGGAATGAATCATGGCAGGCACTGGACTGCAGAAGAAATTTACGACATTGCTTCGAAAGCGCGTCTGTAACTGTTTATCTTATTTATTGGGCAATTCATGACCGAACCCCTACGACATCTGCATTTTAAGCGCTGGAGCGCAGCATGGCTGGCAGCCATCGTTCTGCATGCACTGTTGGTGGGGATAATTGCGTGGAGACTCTTGCCGGATCGCGATGTACACGTTTCGGGAATGGTGCCTGCCCCGGGAGAAACCGTGTCCCTCTTGCCGGCTCAGGCCATTGAGCCGGCAGTTTTTTTTACATCCAAGCCGGATAACCTCAATCCCGAAGCGGCTTTTTTGTATCGGGTGCAGGCGGATGGAACCCGTGAACTCGTTTCGGGGGCGCGCGCACACCCAAAACGCGATTTTGGATTTCAGTTTGACGCAGTATTTGAGCCCGGGAATTACGAAATCGTCGTTCTCGATGGTTCGCGGGGTGTCGTTTCGGACCCCAACTATTTTGACGGAGAGTTCGAGGGGGCATTTCCGAGCGGCAACGGCAAACCCGGGGGGGCTTTTTCTGCGCAGTTCAAAATCGAATACAAAGCACATGAAGTCATGACGGCTTCGCTCTATGAACCTGACAAGCCCATGAAAAACGAGGAACCTGCTGCAAAATCTGTTCAGCAGGAACCCAGGAAGCCCGAAAAACCGGTACAGCAGCCCAAAACTCCTCCCCAAGAGCCCAAAGCGCCCAGAAAGCCGCGCCCCCAAAAGCCTTCGGATGCTCCGAAGACACCTGCGGTTGCAGAAAACCTCGCTCCGATTGAGTCATCTCCGGATGTCGAGAATACGGAACCTTCGCACATCGCCATATCTCCTGAAAATCTCAGGATTTCGCCGTTCAATTTTTCTCCCGAGCTCATGAATGAATCGGCTCAGATCGCAGCTCAGAATTTTGCCGAACGCGATACCAACAAGTTTGTTGCCGCCGCGGATTTGGCCAAAAAACGGTACGAAGCGGCCTATAATGCCGACGGTCCCGTGATCGGTCCGGGACAGCAGGGCAATTCCCTGTCGCATCAAAAAGATGTCGCTGAATATCTGGCGCTCATGCACAAGGAAATTCATCCGCTCTGGGCTCATGGCTATTTGCTTCGCCTGGATACGATATATCGCCAGCCCGGATCTGCCATCAATAATCCGGATCTCGAGGCAGTTCTTGAAATTACGCTCGACGGTCTCGGTGCTGTTTCGGATGTGCGCATGGTTCGGTCGAGCGGCATCACGGATTACGACAATGAAGCCATTCACGTGGCCTGGAATTCTTCCCCTGGTACACCGCCGCCCAAAGAAATGCAGTCTCCAAACGGAAGATCTTATATTCATTGGACTTTTTGGCGAGACCAGCGTCAGTGCGGCGTCTTCGGCGTCAAGGTGTTCCGGTTAACAGGGTCAAAGCGCGATGCGCTCAACTTCAGCCTCAAGGCCGTACAGGCTCAGGAAAAGAAGCTGGGACTTCAGCCATCGGTAATTCAGCTTCCCGGTGATGGGAACGCAAAGCCATCGCAATCGCCTGAACCATCAGAACCGCCGAGCATTCCACCGTCGGAACGCATCAATCCCCTTGAGGATTAGTTTTTTGGGGGCGGGGCCGCTATTGCTTCGCAATACGCTGCCCCGGCCTCGCTATTGCTCTGCAATACGCTCGGCCTGCTATCTTAAGTCTTTGGACTGATTGATTTAAGATAGTATTTGTTTTGGGAAGATATTTTGCTATATGACACAATGGAAGTGTTTCATTCGGATATATTTAACTGTGGGAGAGAATATGAAACGACATCAGTATTTGTTGCCTTTACTTTGTTGTGCGATGATCTGGGGCTGCAGCAACGACTCGAGCGGCAGTGGTTCGACTGTTGAAGACCCAGGAGATAAAACCGGGTGTTCACAGGATGAAGATTGTGATTCCGGAAAATGTCTGGACAACGGCAAATGCGCCAAACTCGTCAAAAAAGGCGAATCCTGTGACGAAAAGCATATTTGCAAGGGTGATCTTAAATGCAAGGACGGTGTTTGTACCGATGCATCGGGGCAAAAACCGAAGCCTGAGGATGGCAAGTGTGTCGTGGATGACGATTGCGAAGACGGTTCCATCTGCGTCAAAGAAAAATGCGAGGAAGTGAAGAAACTTCAGTCTGGTGATGCTTGCAGTCCGAGTGACAAGACTGCAGTTTGTCCCGAAAACCAGGGCTGTTATCTCGGCAAATGCATGACCGAAGAAGAGTATGAAAATGCCGATAAATGCAAATCGGATGATGATTGTACTGATGAAAACTATAAGACGTGTCTTTCGAATGGTCTTTGCGGAACTATTCACTCAATAGGTGAGGATTGCGACGGCAATCAGGACGTTTGTGAAGAGGGGCTTGAGTGTGCCTATGGTACTTGTTCAAAGAATGTACTTGAAGGTGGAGAGTGCTCAGACGATAACCATTTGATTTGTGAAACGGGATTGAACTGCATTGAGGGCTTTTGCAGAAAATATGAAAAAGATCTCGAAAAGGGCAGTGAATGCAATGCGTCCTATAGACTTTGCAAAGAAGAGTTCGTCTGTCATGAGGGCATATGCATCACAGAAATTCCCGAAGATGGCGACTGTAATGATTCCACTGAGAATGAGCGTTGCGCGTCAGGACTCGCCTGTCTGAAAGGCAAATGCACGCCATTCGGCGATACCTGCGAGTCGACGGCGAATTGTAAGGAAAAAGACTCATTCTGTTGTAAGAGCGATGAGTGCGGTTTGAAAGACTATTGCATTCCTTACGATGAAACGACGACACATGACGAAAACTGTCGTTACACGACCAAACCCGGCGTTTTTGAAGGACGCATTCAGTGCCGATGGAGTGGTGGTGCTGTGGGGAGAAGTTCGGCTGTCGTCGGAAAGCTAGGCAATAAAGCCGGTCTGAAGACTGTGGTCGCATTCGTTTCCTATAGCGGGACAAATAATGGTCTTCAGATTATCAATCCGGAAACCTGCGAAACGCTGGAAACCATTCCTGAGTTGACTGGGGGTGGTATTTATCCGGCTATCGCTGATCTGGATGGCGATGGATTGATGGAAATCGTTGCTCGCAGGGGCGTCTATAAATGGAATCCGAGTACACAGAAACATGAGCCAAAGTGGAATGGCAATTTAGATAATGCCCCTGCTGTTTTTGACGTGGATGGCGATACTGTTCCCGAGGTTATCTCGGGGACAGCGGTTTATAAAGGGCTGACCGGTGAGAAAATTACAGGCAACAATAAGAGTGGCTGGAGAAGTACCGAAGCCATGGGGTATTTTGGCGGCCATCCGACGCTGATTTCTGATAGCAATGTTTTGCGCTGGGAGAATAAGGCGTGGAAACAAGTTGCAACGCTGGGGGGGGCTGGAGTGTATACGGCTTACGCTGATTTTGGAACGCCTGGAGCAGCAGCTGCCAATTTTGATTATGAGAACCTGGATGGATTTCCGGAAATTGTCAGAGTCGGTGACGATACACTCACACTGTTTGCACTCGTCGATAATGGCAAGGGCGGGTATAATGTTCAGACTTTGATGAGTGTGAGTGGATTTCAAATTGGAGGTCCCGTGACGATTGGGGATTTCGACAGCGATGGTCTGCCCGAAATTGGCGTTGCTTCGAGAGGTCTTTTTGGTGTGTACGATCCCCGATGCAAAAAATACGAAGCAGGAAAATGTGCCGATAAAAATGTACTCTGGGAACGCTGGTCGCAGGATCAGTCATCGGGGCAGACGGGGTCTTCACTGTTTGACTTCGATGGCGATGGCCAGGCGGAAGCCGTTTATGCCGATGAATGCTTCACGCGTGTCTATGAAGGAAAGACGGGAAAAGTGCTGTTCAGCATCCGGAGAAGTTCAGGCACTTCGTGGGAAGCACCGATCATCGCCGATGTCGATGACGATGGCAGTGCCGAAATCGTCATGGGGTCGGAGTCGGAAATGCGTTGTACAGCTGATACAGACAACACCGATCCCATTCATGAGGGCATCTGGTGTATAGATGATGAAGATTGCCCGACATCCAAGGGCTGTAATAAAAATGTCGGGTACAAGGATATTGGATTGTGTACATGCACGAGTGACAGTGACTGCAACACGCAATACCTTCCCGGTGAGTCCGAAGTTCTGGAACTGTATAAATGTGTAGAACCGATTCATTCGTCCGTTGGTTTTATGGAGAATCGGACTAATGGTGCTTCACGCAGTATGGTAAAGGGGCATAAAACACGTCCGGATGGCTGGAAGGCTGGGGATTACAAGGTATGCCGTGCGACGCGAAATACGAAACAGATAGGTTCCAACGATCTCGTCATCTATAAAGATCGTCTAGATCGCTGGGTATCTTCGCGCAATATCTGGAATCAGCATTCCTATAATATTCTTAATATCGAAGATGATGGCAAAGCCCCGACCAAGGATCAGTGGACAACAAACTGGAATGCAAAACATCCCAATATGTGCATTGATGATGATAAGACGAAAAAAGCACCGATGTATAATAATTTCCGTTTGAACAAACAGGGACAGTTTGGTGCAGGTGCCGTTCCGGATATTACGGGGCGATTCATTGCAGGTTCGATTTGCGGCGAGACGAGTGATGGCCGGCACGTCATCAGCGGAAAGCTCTGCAATCGTGGAACCAAGCCGGTTTCGACTCAGCTCCCTGCCTCATTCTTCTACTATGATAAAAACAATCCCGAAGATCGCAGTCGTCGCATCTGCACGTCCTATACCAAAGAAATCCTTGGCGTCGGGAAGTGTGACAAGGTTGGTTGTGAGGTTTCGGCTGAAGAACTTGCAAAACTTGAAGGCCAGGATGTTATCATGGTGACGAATCTGGATGAAAACGGATTTGCAAGTACGGTCGAATGCAATTCGGATAATAATACGGATATTATTCATATTGATACGTGCAAGACCGAGATTGAAATCGTGAATTAAACGGGTCAGGCGTATCGGCAAAGCCGATAGCCGGACCAAAGCGTGCCGTATGCGTCCGACAGACGCATAGGCACGCCACAAAAAAAGTCAAAACACCCAAAATGTTGAGAAAACACTTCTTATTCAAAGGCTTGGTTCAGGGCGTCGGCTTTCGATATCGCGCCAGATATGCGGCACAAAAATTCGGATTATCGGGCTGGGTCAGGAACCGTTTCGATGGCAGCGTCGAAATGGAAGCTCAGGGTGAAACGGACGCTCTCGATAATATGATTGAATACCTTAGGAATGAGCCCTTTCTCGAGATCGATTCCATCGATGAACGCGAAATCTCGCTTGTTGCCAATGAATCCGGCGTTTTTGAGATTCGAAGATATTGAATCGTAATGCGTAATGCGTAATGGTTAGTTAAATTCAAACCTCAGGGCATTAGAAACGATCCCGATAATTGCTTGTAACGACTAACCACTAACAACTAACAGCTAAATTATGATAGTGTGATTGGGGAAACTGTTTTTACTATCGTGATTGGGTTATGAGCGATACGCCACAAAAAATACCGCTTCCGAGTTTTGAGCGCAAGATAGGTGATTCCGTTCAGACGACGGCGAGGATCACGCGGGTTCGATACGTCAATCCCGAGAATTCGTATGCGATTCTGGATGCAGTTACGCGCAAACGCATTCCGTTTACGATGGTGGGGACGCTTGCGCTCTTTAAGGTGGATGATGAGGTGCGCGTCAAGGGGACCTGGGTGGATTCCAAATACGGGGTTCAGCTTAAAGTCGATACGTGTGAAATTGCATTGCCGACGTCGAGCGTAGGAATGGTGCGGTTTTTGTCATCGCAGCTGACGGGGATCGGCATTCGGATGGCAGAACGGATCATCGAACGATTCGGCGACGAAACCATCAACATCTTTGATCATGATCCGGAACGTTTGCTGGAAGTTCAGGGAATTACCGAGAAAAAGCTCAAGATCATCCTCAGGGACTGGGAAGAAAAGCAGGGGAATCGTCAGATTTTTGTATATCTGCAGGGGCATGGGCTTTCGTATGATCTTTCGGCAAAACTGATTGGAATCTATGGCAAAAAGATCGTTACGATTCTCAATCAGCAGCCGTATCTTCTGTCGAAAGAAGTCACCGGAATCGGTTTTAAGCGCGCGGATCAGATTGCGATGCAGATGGGGATAAAGCCGGATGATCCGATGCGCATCGAAGCCGGTATTGATTATGCGCTGTACGATGCGGAGAACAATGAGGGTCATTGCTATCTGCCCAAGCCCATTCTGATTGAGAATGCGGCCCGGCTGCTTCAAATTGATGCTTCCTGTATTCAGCCTTACATCAATGATCTGATCAACAGACGTTCCATCCGCCGCGATGTGGATGATGACGGAGAAACGATTATTTACCGGTCATTCCTTTGGAATCTGGAGTGTTCGGTGGCGCAGGAAATTGCCCGCATGATCCACGCATCGAGTCACAGCTGTCCGGGTGAAGAGGATATGGAGCGCATTCAGCGCATCGAGAACCGATTTGGAATTGAGCTGGCGGAATCGCAGCGCAAAGCTGTTTTGACGGGACTTTCGGAAAAATTCATGGTCATTACCGGCGGGCCGGGTACGGGTAAGACGACACTCGTAAAAGTTTTTGTTGCCGCCGCCGAGGAACAGAATATTCCCATTTTCCTCGCTGCACCGACTGGTCGAGCCGCCAAACGCCTCAGTGAAACGACGGGACATGAGGCCAGGACGATTCATCGTTTGCTGGAATATGCCTATTCAGATGATGCCCATGGCGCATTCACGCGAAATCAGGATAATCCGCTCGAAAGCGGCATCTATGTGATCGATGAATCTTCGATGATCGACCTTATGCTCATGCGATCATTGCTGGTCGCTTTGCCGAATGATGCCAGGATCGTTTTCGTCGGCGATGTGGATCAGCTTCCCAGCGTCGGGATGGGAACAGTTCTGAAGGATTTGATTGCTTCGCAAAGCGTGCCTGTCATTCGGCTCGAGACGGTTTTCAGACAGGCGGAACAGAGTCTGATCGTTCAGAATGCCCATCGCATCAACAGCGGGCTTTATCCCATCGTGCCGACGCGCGAACAAATGGCGGATCCGAAGTGTGAATTCTATCTGTTCAATGCCGGAACGTCCGAACATGCCGAATTTCTGGTCGAGCAGCTCGTCTGCGAAAAATTGCCCAAAAGATACGGCATCAATCCGATGACGGATATCCAGGTCCTTTGTCCGATGCGGCAAAATACCGGCGGCGTGGAGCATCTCAATCAAATCCTTCAGAACAAGCTGAATCCTCATGGAGCGCCGATAGAGATGGGGTATCAGGATTTTCGTCTCGGGGATCGCGTGATGCAGCTTCGCAATGACTACGATCGGGATGTTTATAACGGTGACATCGGTACGATCATCGAAGCGGATAAAGGGAAGATCCTCGTGGACTTTGAAGGCCGCATCGTCGAATACAACAAGAAGGCAATCGAGAATCTGGTTTTGTCTTATGCCTGTACGGTGCATAAGTCACAGGGCAGCGAGTATCCGGCTGTCGTATGCATCTTTTTGCGCGGACAGAGCTTTATGCTGCAGCGTAATCTCATTTATACAGCCCTGACGCGTGCCCGTAAGATCGCCATCTTCATCACCGATCAATATACGCTCAAATCAGCTATCGACAATAATCGTCCGGCTACTCGCTATACACGTCTGGCGCGCAGAATCATCGATGCGGTTTAGATTTGTTTTGGGAGTGGCAGGGGGACGCCCCCTGCGGTGCTACCTTGAGGTACGCACCTACCCCCGCGCCGCTATCTGCTGCGCAGATACGCGCCGCATTGCGGGGCAGTGCCCCGCTTTGGAATGCGGTCATTCAGGTGCTTTCTAAAGAATATTTTCTTCGGGATCGTACTTGAAAGACAGGCAGTACAAATCGAGTCCGAAAGCCCAGATATGCCTCAACGAACGCACGATGTCCTCGTAATTGTCTTTTTGCTGCTGAGTCCAGGATTCGGGCGGTTTTTTGGGGGATTTGAGCAATGCATCAAAACCGGCTTCGTCGAGGACCGTAATTTTTCTGCCGCCGTTCTTCAGGTTTTGGACTTTGTCGTGTTTGGTTCCGCCGGTTCCTTTTGAACCGAGAATCAGATAATCGATATTATGTGAAATGGAATTCTGAGTTTCGATACCGACATCGATGAGGGCATGCTCGGCATCGGGACGCGCCATATTCGAAAGACGGCCGGCGATGACTGCGGTCTTGGTTTCCTTAAAGCTGTCGCCTTCCATGGCTGCAGTCAGGAGATTTTCGACCTGATTGACATCGAGGAATCCCCAGGAAATATCCTCATTTGGCGAATTGAAGCCTGCGATTTCGCTATGAATGAAGTCCTTCGTGTAATCCTTGTAGCCGAGATGATCGAAGGCAGGAAAAAAGAGTTCATCCTGACGTTCTTCGGTAATGACCCTGAATCTTCGCTGACCGGCATCCCTCATAATGATGAGCAGTGCTACGGCCTGGGCAGTCGTCGTAAGGGTTTCGGGTGGATCCATGATGAGTTTTTCGAGGGCCTCTGACCAGCCTTCCATCAATTCTTCAGGCAATCCGAGTGCTCTTTCGGAATAATCTCCGAGTCTCTGGAATCGCTCGACGAGAGTCATGTCGCGCGAACCAATGACATTGAGGGTGTCTTCAATAAAACCAGAATAGATGTCGTATGCGTATAGTGTCATCGTTATTCTCTTTTTTTGAATCGTCAGGGGAGAATTGCCTTATTTTAATCGTTCGATTTGAGCTTTGAGTTCATCTTCGAATTTATCGGGCATATCGTATTTGGCGAAGATATTGGCCATTCTCTGCCATTTGGCGCGGTATGCTTCAATTCGTACAGTGAACTGGGCATCGTAATCTTCTCTGGAATAGGATTTATTCAGTGCAGACTGGAAGAGTGGAACGAGATCTTCGTATTTGGGGATGAATCCTACCGGCGTTTCAATCGCATCGACTTCGCCATGAACGCGGGCTTCAGCCCAGAGCATCCAGACTTTTTTGTCGAGTTTGTGATTGAGGAATTTGCCGTTGGCGTCTTTGAGGAAGTAGTTGGTGACAAAGACTTTGGGCGTCGTTTTTAAGCGTTTTTCGAGTTCGAGGTGATCGGCAACGTACTTGGAGAGCGGCAGCGTCATGAAATCGAGGTTGGCGTAGGGATTGTGTTTCCTGACGCCTTCCTGGCCGATGGTGGCTGCAGTGGTTTCGCTTTCGACACATGCACCGAGCAGGACGCCGTGCGCCCAGGATTTTGCTTCGAGGACCGGAACGCTGGTATCGGAATCCCGACCGCCGTACACCATGGCATCCAGACGAACACCTTTGGGATCGTGGAGAACGGGATCGCGGTTGGCCAGTGATTCGAGGCTGATGGTGTATCGTGCATTTTTGTGCGAAACCGGGACATCCTTCATATCCGGAGTCCAGTGACCGGTGTAATGTTTACCGCCGGCTTTCGGGGGATCGACTTCGGAACCGGTCCAGTAGGGCACGCCATCGTCCGAAATCAGGACATTCGAAAAGATGCATTCCCCTTCGTGGGTCAGGACGTTGAAGATTTCCGGGTCATCGATGGCATTGACGTTTTCGATGATGCCGAAGATACCGCGCTCGACATTGACAGCCCGGAGTTCACCGTCGAATTCGCGCGCATAAATGATATCGTCGCCGACGATGCTCTGTCCCGGAATCATAGCGGTCGATGTTTTTCCGCATGCCGACGGATAGGCGCCCGAGAAGTAGGTGATGCGGTTATTCTTTCCATGAACGCCCATGAGGAACATGTGTTCCGCCAGCCAACCCTCTTTGTGAGCTTTGGCAATGGCAAGCCGGAATGCGAGCTTTTTGAGCCCTACGGAGTTTCCGGCATACTGATTATTGATGGAGAAGACGCGATTGGCTTCGAGGTCGACGTAGACTCTGCGCTGATCGACATTTTTGGTGACGCCGTTTTCCAGTTCTCCGGCACTATGGATAAATACGAAGAAATCATCCGGATTCTTCGCTGTCCTGAATGCTTCGTAACCCCTGCGATAAAGCAAATCCTCGCTGTGTGCAACGTATGCGGAATCCGTCAGCTGTAAGGCCAGAATCGAGAAGGGGGAATTGACGGGGCCGAGGCAGCAGAAGCGTACGAACATTTCCTTGCCTTTCATGATGCCCTTGAGGAGTTTTTCGATTTCATCAAGTCCCGTCTGGCGATCGAGCGTTGCGGTTTCAAAGCCGAAGTTGATCGGTTTTGAGAGCAACAGCTTCGTATGGGCTTTATCGCGCGCCTGATCCTGAATGCCATCGAAGTGATAGGTATGACCTTTCATCGCGAGCAGATGTTCTTCTCCGCCTTCGAGTGCGCGGCTGCGCAAGAGAGCGGCATCTTCTTCGCTGTCATCTATGACGGTAATTTTGGCCGGTTCGCAGAGCGCTGCGTATTTTTCAATAATTGCGTTTACCCGCGTGTTGTTCAATCTTTCGAGTTTTTTATCCATATTGAATTCCTTTATTTTCCGTCACGTTACCGGCGCCTGCCGGCAATGGCCGGAATCTATAATACTAGAGAGCACCTCTTTCTTTTGAGTTGTAATGGTAAGTCGTAGGCTGAAAATCTTTGAGGTAAATGACACAGTCTTTTTCTTCACCATGGACCATCCGGCATTCTCTGGCGAGTTCTCCTTCGGGGGTATAGACCTTCCAGGGGCCTTCTTCGAAGTCACTGACATAGTCGCCTTCGGCCATCAGTCCGCCTTCCTGATAAAATAACTGAACGTGACCGTGGAGCTGATTATTCTCGTAGTGCTTAATACTTCTGGGGGCACCATTGACGTAGAATTGTTTCCACTCACCGATGCGCATATCATTGGAAACAGTTCCCTGCGTGTCGACAGATCCGTCGCTGTGATATTGAATCCATTGCCCTTCCATTTTGTCATTTTTGTATTCGGTGCGGATTCTGAGGCGACCGTTAACATCGAATTGCAGCCATGTTCCGATGCGTCCGTCCATTCCGACGCAATAGTATTCGGGATAGGACGAATTGGTCATTTCGACGCGCCGGCTTTGAAGCGGGCATTCCAGTGTTTCTGCTTCTGCAAAAGGTTTTCGGGTATTCTGAGACGCATTTTGACAGCTGACGGCAGCAAAAGTCAGAAATATCAAAACCAAAAAGTAATTTTTATTTAAAACCATTTTGCAAAATCCATTTCGCGTTGTCTGTTCACTAATGCAAACACCGTGTTTCTATTCTAAAGGGGCGTTTGTCTGCAAGTCGTTATTCATATAATTGCAATTAAAAAGTAACGATTCTGACCATACCGGAAGTCGCATTAAAAAAAATCGTACATCAGAGTGAAACAAAAGTCCCCTCGCTGGCATCATTAAGATGGAGGAATGGTCCTTCCCTTATTGTGAGGTGACGTATGTATCCATCCGGATTCGTCTGATAAAAGTCTCCCGTACATAATGTATGGACGACCGACGGGCGGTTTGCTGCATCCTAATCCCCGGACGCGGGCTATGATACAGAAGCTCCATACACGCCACGCACATCCTGATGCTTCTTTTTTACGACGACCACCTGTCGGAAAGGGGGTAGTGTGCAAATTCGCAGGTCATTTTGGGTTGGACGGCGAGTCGGCGGGTGGGAAGGGAGCGTGAGGTAACCCTTGGTTACCTGGAAAACTATTAATATATAACTACATGTGGGTTGTATAGCTACACACAGAATGTATGCCTATACGTGGTATAATAAAATGAGGGAAGGGGGAAGCCATCGTATGGATGGTATTCCGGTGAATGCTGTGAGTGCAGCAGAGTGCAGCAGCCATCAGACGGCAGCAAGGTTATAAAGAAAAAACGCCGCGTATGAGGCGAAGGCTCATAGCGGCGTTTACGCGAGCGTATGCAGAAAAAGCCGCCCGGTATGGGCGGCTTTTTTTGCATAGCTGCGTTTCCAGAAGCACTAAGCCATTTTGAAGTTGGGCGAAACCGTCTGCTTGCCGTCTTCATCGATGATGAGGCATGCGAACTGAGGATGGCTTGCTGTGTATTGCAGGGCTTCCTGAGGTGACATGACGAACAGAGCCGTTGACAGGATATCGGCTTCGAGAGCGGTAGGGGCAGTGACGGTAACAGATGCGCGGCGTGGGCTGTGTCCGGTCCGGGCATCGATAATGTGGTGGTAGGTTTTGTCGTTTCCGAAAAAGATTTCGTAGTTGCCGGAGGTAGATACGGCGGCATTGTTCATGGCGAGATAGCCGGGGAAGTTGCCTTTTTTTGCGGGATCCTGAATGGCGATGCGCCAGGCATCCGCGCCCTGCGGGTGACCGGAAGTTCGGATTTCGCCGCCTGCGTTGACGAGGAAATTGTCGATGCCGTGGGCATGCAGAATTTGGGCGGCTCGGTCGGCAATGAATCCAGGTGCAGCACCATCAAACGTGATGCCGGTGCCCTTGGGCATGGTCAGTCGATTGTCGTGCAAACTGAGCTGGGAAGCACCGACATGGGGCAGTATTTGAGCGATTTCGGATTCGGACGGCTGACGACCGGCTGCGGCTGAACGGGCGAAGAGATCGATGATGGGTTTGACTGTGATATCGAAAGCGCCGTTTGTATCGCGGTAATAGAAGTCACAGGTCTGGCAGAGGGAGAGGATTTCTGCCGGGATGTGATCGAGATGACCTTCTTCGTTGAGTTCGCAGACCGGGGATGCATTGCCGAAGCGCGTCAGCAGTTTTTCCATCTCCCGGATGTCGTTGAATGCGGCATGAACGGCGTCTTCGGTGTGCATTTGCGAAGGACCGAAAGCCGTGATATCGACGTGCGTTCCAATGGCATTTTGGGATTGGGAAACGCGGTATTGTCCGTCATGGAGCAGAGATTCAAAAGTATCTTTATGGGCGATGGCAACACCGGCTGCTGCGGCAGTTCCGCCGATGGCAAATAATTTCAGAAAGGAGCGACGATTCATCATATATATCCTTCAATGACATGCAGTTTAGGCAGTTTTGGCATTATCCGTATTATCGGTGTTTTGTTCTGCAGCCTTTTGTTTGATTTGTGCAAAGATATCAAATGTGGCCTGATTGGGGACAGGTCTGAAGATTTTTCGCGGACATTTTTCGATGCATGCCTGTGCGCAGTTGCCTTCGAACGACAAACATTTGTGTGTATCGATATGGACGAGATTGTCGACAACCGAGACGGCACCGGCGGGACATGCGCGCACGCAGGCTTTGCATCCGATGCATCCAACTTCGCAGACGTCCTTAACTTCCTTGCCAAATCCCTTTGAGGAGCATGGAACATAGACTTTTGCATCCGCCGGCATGATTTCGATGACCTGTTTGGGGCAGGTTTTTGCGCATTTTCCGCAGCCGACGCATCGGTCTGCATGGATAAACGGCATACCGTCGCGCATTTCGATGGCTTTGAACGGGCATGCGCGGGCACAGTCACCCATTCCGATGCATGCATACTGACATTTGGATGGCCCGCCATAGGCGAGGTTTGCGGCTGCACATGAATCGAAACCGATGTAGTAGTGCTTGTGCGAGACATGACCATCCTGTCGATCACATCTCAGGCGTGCGATGGAATTTTCGCGTTTTGCCATTTCTTTGCCGGTAATTTTGGCAACTTTGTTACCCACGGCTTCTTTGCCTGGAAAACACAGATTTGGCGGTACGTCTGGATTTTCGACGACTGCCCGTGCATAACCTTCACATCCGGCATAGCCGCATCCGCCGCATTGTGCCTGCGGCAATACTTCCATGACTTCTTCGACTTTGGGATTTTTTTCGACTGCGAATTTATGGGCTGCGATGGCAAGTCCAATTCCGAAAAAAATACCAATAGATCCCAGAAGAGCCAGCCCTGTCAGGGCAATTTGAATCAAGTCCGTTTGCATTTTTAATCGTCAGTGGCCCATGGCCTTGAAATACATTGAGCGCGGCATAAAGCCACATCAAAAAAGCGCGCGCATTATAAGGCATATTCCGGGGTATTGTCACGTAATAAAGAAAAGACGTTCCATAGCGAACCTGTATTCGCAAGTGGTTCGGGACACGGATTTCGGAAGGATTATAACCGTGAACGCTCGGGTATTCGCAGTTCTTTCGCGATACTGGTGCGGCAGATTATTTGGCGGATGCGTGTCTGTTTTTGGGGAGTACACCGATGGCGATAGCGGCAGCAACAATGATTGCGCATCCGATCAGACTCGTGGCTCCCGGGAGTTCATCCCAGATGAAGTAGCTGATAAACAGGCTCGAAATCGTCGAAACATAAATGAATGGAGCGACGATGGTAGCCGGCGCATATCGATATGCCCTCGTCATGAGCTGTTGTCCGAACATGGACGTGATGCCTGCCCCCAGCAATCCGATAAAATTGCCTAAGGATGGCATGCTCCAGGGGACGAATGGAATGGTCAGAACCGGAAGAATTGTACTCATGCCGAGAAACCATAGGACGATGGTGTCTGAAGCTTCCGTCGACTGGAGCTTTTTGATGAATGTGTAAGCAACAGCAGCCAGAACTGCCGAAAAGATGCCGATGACCGCAGTGCTGTTAATGGTCGAAAAATCCGGCATCACGATGAGCATCATGCCAAAAACTGCGATGAGAACGATGGCGTAAATCCACCATCCGAATCGTTCGCGCAGGAATATGGCTGCACAAAGGCATACAAAGATGGGAGAAGTCTGATTGAGACCATTCGCGAGCCCGAGTTCCATGTGATAGATTGCCCAGACGTAGAGAATGGCAGCCAGTGCACCGAACAGGCCACGATAGAACAGGAACTTTTTATTGTTGCCGATGGGGATTCTTTTAATGCCCGATGCAGTCAGAAAAAGCAGGATGAAAAAGCCTACCGCGCCTCTGAAAAAAGCGGCTTCGAACTCGGGCAGTCCTTTTCCAAAAGCCCGGATCATTGCCGAACTCACTGCGATGAACAGACCAGCTGCAATCATAAAAGCCAGGGCTTTGGGAATGTTGTTGGCGGGTTTGTCTTCGGCGAGCGAATGAGGAATATGGATAGGCAAATGAGGCATTTGATGGCCTAAAAAAAAGGCGTTCAGTTTACTGAACGCCTTTAAAGCATCGGATGACCGTGTGATTATTCAGCAACGACCGAAACTTTAACGATGGCGATAACATCATGAGCGAGTTTGACCTGGACTTCATGATCACCAAGTTCACGAATCGACTGGGGCAGATCGATCTTGCGGCGATCGACTTCGACACCCTTTGCAGCGATAGCTTCGGCGATGTCGCGGTTGGTCACGGAACCATGAATTCTTGTGACAGCTTCTTCTTTGTCGGATTTCACGGCCGGGCGGGTAATCACGAGCTCAAGACCATTGACTTTGGCCTGGAGTTCTTCAGCTTCTTTGTGGAGCTTTGCTTTTCTGTGCTCGATCATGGCTTTCTGATGAGCAAAAGCTTTGGCACGATCTTCCGTGGCGAGTTCAGCAAGTCCCTGAGGAATCAGGTAATTGCGGCCATAACCATCAGAAACCTTAACGATGTCACCCATGTTACCGACGTGAGCCACGTCTTCTTTAAGAATTACGCGCATGGATATACCTCCTATTCGTCGTCAACGAGTTCATCAAGGTCTTCGTCATCGATTTCGACGCTGCTGTAGTCAGCTGTATCTTTCGGTGCGCATGTACCGAGTTTTTCAGCAACTTCTTTGCATTTTTCAGCATCGACATCTTCACCGAGTTTCACTGTCATATACTTGATAACGGGTTCAAGGATGCGCAGGTTACGCTCGATTTCGGCTACCATGTCATTGTAGCCAAGATAACGCAGATAATAATAAATACCGTATGCATTCTTCTGAATTTTATAGGCAAGCTTGCGTTTGCCCCATTCTTCCTGCATCAGGATCTGGCCGTTGAGTTTTTCAACGATGCTTGACATACGATTGAGAACCTTTGTACGATCTTCGTCCAGAACGTCGGAACGGAGAATGAACACGGTCTCATACTCTCTTACAGTTTTGGGATGTTCTACTAAAAAAGCCATTACGCTCTCCCTATGGAACCAATTCGGCTTCGCAGCTTGCTCAGATTCACCTGAATCTGTCTGCGAAGCAAGGAGTGCGCGCCTTATACACAGCGTTCAGGGAGGCGGCAAGTCTTTTTTTACAATTTTATATTTTAGCATGTAATAATTTAGTTATTATAAATGGTGTCAATTGATTCAAATTGTATCATCGCGGGCAAGGCAAACTTAAAACCACGGATCTCTGAATTCTTATGCAGCATTTCCTTCACCCAGAACAGCGTTATGACTCACTCAGCGCAATGCTGAGCTCTGTGAGGCTTTACCCGGCACGTCCTGTGAACTGTTTGGGGGAGTTTTTTGATCCTCGGGTCGTTGTGTCGGGGGCGGATAGCTTTTGCGGGCGCTGGAATGCGGATGATATCGCGCAAACCTTGCTCGAAACGGGGTGCTTCGCACACTGGTACAAACAGGGATACGAAAAGATCTGGGTGGAACTGGAACGCTCAGATATCCCCAATCGATTTGAATTCAATGTCTGGACACAGTGTGCGCAAAACTCAGAGCTGCTTCTTCAGGTCGTTGTTTGGCTCGAATACCAGGAATTGCTTCGACTGAACGCGAGTTATCCGGTTTTTTATGTGGAACATCTCAGACTGCAGTCTCCGGGAAAGGCGTTTCGGGGGCGGGCATTTCCCGGGCAGGACTATCCCTCCAGCGGACTGCTGAGAAGGGTATTTGGTATTCTCCGGAACTGGGCTTGTGCCTGCGGGGCCATGATGATTTCCGAGATCCCCGAGTATTATCATACCGCTTATTTATTCAGCGAGTACTTTTGCTTTGTCGATGAAGAAATGGAAGGACTTTTCAGGGCTGTGCAAAGGGATTTGGGAAATCACGATTTGCAGGAAATATCGCAGGCTTTTGAGCAGGGGCAAATCCGTTATTGCGGCAGACCGTGGCTTTGGCCGACAGAAATACAGGCATACGGCCTGTCCCATGATCTTCAGGCACGTCTGCGCATCGCTCCGAATATCATCGATTCCGGCCATTTTGAATTGGTACGGCAATGCTCCGGCCAATGAATGTCGTCAAAATGCATCAGGTCTTTCGCGGGGCTGCATTGGGAACGGTTGCATAAAGTGCCCTGAGGGGATCGGGTTCATTTCCGTAGGCAAAGGCATTGGTCAGACCTTTGGGCGTCTCGGATTGTGTGATGAACTCGTTCTTTTCTGAGGCACCATCTTTGTTTTTCCATGCAAATCGCTGTTGATTTTCGCGCTCCCACTGGGCCTGCAGAATGAGCAGCGTTTCGAGGTCGGCAGGGAGTCTGTCGCGAAATGCATAGAGAACTTTGCCCGTAGCTTCGGCGTCGTTGCATGCGCGATGCGCCCCTTCGAGTGAAATCCCCAGTCGTTCTGCGACCATGCCGAGCTTGTTGCGTTCTCTGGGATAAAAATGTGTCGCAAAGATGAGCGGATCGATGGTGGGATTTTCGGCAGGCCACTCGTATCCGAGTTCTTTGAGTTTGTGGGTCAGGAACGGACGGTCGAAACTGATATTGTAGGCGACGATGCCATGACCTTCGAATGCGGCAAGTATGGAAGGTACAAGTTCGCGCAGTTTGGGTTGTCCATCGACATCTTCCTGGCTGATATGCGTCAGCTTGACAACTTCTTCGGGAATCTGGCATTCCGGATCGATGAGCCAGTCAAAAACCTGAGTCACTTTGCCCTGGAAAAACTGGACGATGCCGATTTCGATGATTTGGCATGTCTGAGGATCGAAACCTGTCGTCTCAAGGTCAAATACTGCCAATGGCAAATCAAACCACTGCGCCGGCCATGTCTGATTCATGAAAACTCCTCACTTGCATACGGGAGAACGGTCATAGGGAAATTTTCTATCGATGAGCATGTCCATAATATCGTTCGCCGTTTTGCTGTTGCCGGATGCCTGCGCATTGCAGATGAGTGCGTCGACATAATCGACAAAATCAGTACCTGCAGTACATCGGCTCTCATTATAATTCTTGACGTACCTGTCGCTCGATAATCCATTGAACATTCCCTTGGATCCAAGCGCAACAGGATCGGCAGGCATCGTGACATCAGATATTTCGGCACCATCAAAGAAATCCCAGAGCATGTACGAAATCCACGCCTCGGAAAGATCCTGTTTCATACCATTGCTGTCCTCGGGATTGGGTTCCGGTATGACCAAAGAACCGATTTTCGATCCATCGAAAAGATGCGCATAATCGAGCCAGTATCCGGCATCATTCCCGTCTTCGTCGGTGACGATTCTCCAGTATTGGGTAACCGGAGTGTTTTTGCTGAAACTCATCATCATCAGCGAGTAAAATGTTGCCCATCCTTCGCTCCAGGCAAGCGTCGGCTCGACTCGTGATGTCATATAGTGGAGACCGCCATCGCTGGTATCTTGCTTCAGGGCCAGAATATAGTGGCCGTATTCGTGAAGAATAGTGGGAATTCCCCAGGCGGATTCATCATTCTGGCCTGCTCCGACGAGCATCTGAGTCGCAGTTTTTGTTTTTCCATACTCCGTTTCGGAGTTAAAGAAACACGTGCCGCAGTTCCACGTCACACCCGGTTCCCAGACCACTGCCATGGACGGGATGGAACCCAGATCTTTGGTATAGCCATATTTGACGAGATCTTCGAATGCCTGGACGACAACCTGGTACAGATACAGAGCTCCGGAGGCCTGATCAATTTTAATTCGGATATCCCCAAGATCTCCGGGATCATCTTTCGATGCATAATCCGAGAGCTTGATCGTCCATTCCCAGACGCCGTGCGGCGAAGAGTTCTGACTCGCTTTAAGAACGACGACTTTGAGCTGGTTTGAAACGTACCATGCCGGAATAATGGAGATCCAGTCGGTGGATACGGGCAGTCTTGTGAGGGCCATTTCAAACGAACCGTCATTGCCGACGGTTGTTGTGGAGAGTTCCTTGCCGTCGGCGTCTCGCAGCGAAAGCGGTATTTTCCTGCCCGAAACATCGACTTTTTTATCGAAGGTCGGAAGGGTATAGGCATCGTAATAAACCGTCTGGGTTTCGATAAAGAGTCTGCCTTTTACCCGGTAGGGCATGCATTGGCCGGTCGATTCATTGCAGGTCGTGTCATTGCCACATTTGCCGCATTCACCACCGCAGCTGTCCGGACCGCATTTCCGATCTGTACAGTTGGGAATACACGAAACACATTGCCCATTGGCTTCGTCACAAAGCTGTTCTCCGACGCATGTCCCGCACTGGCCGCTGCATCCGTCGCTTCCGCAGACCCTGCCCACGCAGTTTGGCGTGCATTTGGGCGATTCTACGCAGTGATAGTTGCTGCATACATTTCCGGAAGGACATGACCCGCATGAACCTCCGCATTCATTGTCGCCGCATTCCCTATCATCGCATTTGGGAACACAGGTCGAGCTGTCAATACACTGGTGGTTGGAACAAATATTGGATCCGGTACATGTTCCGCACGAACCGCCGCAGCCATCGTCGCCGCAGTTTTTGCCCGTGCAGTCAGGGACGCATTGCTGACACAATCCCGTCTCTTCATCGCATGTTATGCCCGATGGACAGGTCCCGCATATCCCGCCGCAGCCGTTGCTTCCGCATTCCCTTCCCTTGCATGATGGAACGCATGAGGTCAGTTGACATTTGCCCGCAGAACATTGTGTTCCGGGGGCTGTGCAGCTGCCGCATGAACCTCCGCAGCCATCAGGACCGCGTTCATGTTCACTGCAATCCGGTTCGCACACTGTGGGCTTCGGGTCTTCCGTACATCCGGCCATGCATAGCAGGATGATCAGTATTTCTGGTATGT
>JAFRYG010000191.1 GCA_017441205.1 Pseudomonadota bacterium | reverse complement strand
TTTGAAAGTTGGAAGTTGTGAGTTGTGAGTTATTGGGAATTCGTAATTCGTAATGCTTAATGTTCAATGGATAGGGGTTAGAGACGTGTCGCGACACGTCTGTATTTGAAAGTTGGATACTGGATGTTGTGAGTTGTGAGTTTGGAGTGTTCCAATCACAAAGGTTCTTGCCTATGTATCTGGTTATGCGGATTATTCTCCTGGTTCTAAGCTCTAAACTCCAAGCTATCAATACTCTGGCGGCATTGAGAAAAAAAATAATCATTCCGAGTGAAACAAATGCGATCTGGACGGCATCATGAGATGGAGAGACATGGTGTCTTTTCGAATTTAGGAGATTGTGTTTATGAACAGAGTAGATCGTGTGTCGGGACTGATTATGGGAGCTGTGATTGGGGATTGTCTGGGGATGCCATATATTTTTATGAAATCATCGCAGCTGATAAAGCAGTCATCGCAGATTTGCTGGGAAGTCTCGGATTGCGGGATGAGTTCCAGGATTATGTTTGATGCATTGAGGGTGATTTGGAACAGGGGTGTACAGATAGATGGTTTGGCGCGAGCGTATCGGGCGAGCATCGATAAGGGGTATGAGATTGACTGTGTATTTGCAGAACGGTTTGGAGATGGTCAAAAGGGAGCCAGTGGTCATGGAGGGGAATATGAGGATATGGGGGCGCTCTGCAGCAATCATTTGCTGATTCGTCAGATTCCGTTGGTATTGGCGGGAATCGGCTGGGACAGGGAGACGTTGTTTCGTGTTGTGGAGTCTGAGTGTCGCCTGACGCATGGTGACAGTGAATCCATAGAATGCGCGCAGCTGTATGCCTATTGTCTTCAGGGTATACTTCAGGGAAAGAGCAGGATCGAGCTTTGGGACAGATTGTTTGAAGCGGTTCAGAGCCGCAGGATGAATAAGGTTTTGCTCAATTCATATTATGAAAAGCCATGCTGTGATGATGCGGACTATAGTTTTGCGAGCGTAGCCTTTGGGATGGCGATGTATCACTTTTGGCATGATATTCCGATCGTTTCGGGGCTGAGGGGAACGATACTGGCTGGCGGAGCGACGGATATCAATGGTGCGGCGGTCGGGGCCATACTCGGGGCATGGCAGGGAATTCGGGCAATTCCGGGAGTCTGGCGCGAATCCATGCTCGAAGCGCATGGGGAAGGAGTGCTTTTGAAAAAGGCATTGAAACATGGTGTACAAATCTGCAGGAGATCCGGGATTGGCCTGGAACGTCACGTTGACATGCACTGGCGCAGTGAAAGACGGTATGCGTCCGGGCATGCGGGAGGCCAGAAAAGCCGGTCTGTGGCTTTGGGAGCCTGAGTCTGATGTCGGAGAATGCGGCCTTTGGCGTATGGCGCAGCCATAGCCAAAGGCAGAAGCGCGTATGGCGCTGCCATAGCGCGAAAGGCGAACCGCAGTACCGCAGGTTCAAGGTTCGCGCTCGGATCGTGCTTTATAAAATGCGCAATAGCCGACAAATCCCAGGAAAATCAAGGCGACGGACAGCCAGATGATGAGATAGACCGTGCCGCTGCTGCTGAATTTGTCGTAATACCCTTTGATGTAGATGATGACGATGAGGAAGGGCAGAATATACTGCATGAGGAAACGCAGTCTGACGGGGAATTTCATGCCTGTTCCGGAATCGGTTTCGGCGAGGAAGTTGTTCCATCCCCAGCCATTTTTGTGCGTGCAGAACATCAGATAGATGAGGGCACCGATGGGGAGCAGGTTGTTCGTGACGAGGAAATCTTCGAGGTCGAGGATGTTCGATCCGGTGCCGAGCGGTTCAAACCCAGAGAGTACGTTGAATCCGAGGATACATGGCATCGATAGTACGATGAGCGCGATCAGATTGATGATGATGGCTTTTTTGCGGGAGAAGCCGAAGAGTTCGATGGCATAGGCGACGATGTTTTCGAATACAGCGACGACGGTGCTCAGCGCGGCAAAGAGGAGGAAGAGGAAGAAAAGTGCGCCCCAGATCTGGCCGCCGGTCATCTGTCTGAAAACATTTGGCATGGTAATGAAGATGAGGGAAGGGCCGGTTTCTGGATTGATATTGAACGAAAAACATGCGGGAATAATGATGAGACCCGCAATGATCGCCACGAGCGTATCGAGGCAGGAGATGGTGATGGCTTCGCCTGTAAGGGAACGGCTTTTGTCGAGGTAACTTCCGAACATTGCCATGGCACCGATGCCGATGCTGAGTGTAAAGAAGGCCTGGGACATGGCGGCGAACAGGACATTTCCGATGCCGTGGGCGGCGATGGCGTCAAAATTGGGGACGAGATAGAATTCGAGACCCTTGTCTGCATTGGGCAGCAGGACAGAATTGACAGCCAGAATGCCGAGAATGAGGAAGAGCGCGCACATCATGTATTTGGTGATTTTTTCGACGCCCTTTTGGACGCCGAGCGCACAAATGCTGAATGCAGCGATGATGACGATGACTGTGGAACCGATCATGGCTCCGGGCGATCCGAGCATGCCTGTAAAGGTGTCTGAGATTTCCTGGGGAGTGGTCAGGGCAGCAAAGCCGCCGATGAGATATTTGAAGAAGTAGTACAGCATCCATCCGCATACACCGGTATAGAATGCCATGAGCAGATAAGTGCCGGCGATGCACATAAAGCTGGCGATATGCCATTTGGTTTTGGGCGGCTCGAGGATGTTGAAGGATTTGGCGCTGCTTTTTGGGCTTGCGCGTCCGACGGAGAGTTCGCAGATGAGAATTGGGGTTGCAATGAGCGCAAGGCACAGCAGGTAGATGAGTATGAATGCAGCGCCGCCGTATTGTCCGCACAGGTAGGGAAATTTCCAGACATTTCCGAGTCCAACAGCACATCCGGCTGATACCATTATGAAACCGAGTCGGCTTGCGAATTTCTCTCTTTCCTGTGAAGGCATCCGGGGTTCTCCGTCATCAAACGAGGGACTCAATTGACAATGACGGACATACAGAATTTGAGCAAAAATGTCGATGCATGTCTTTGTAATACATGGAAAAGAGAGAGCTCATCTGAAGAACAGAACCAGTGATCGTCGTCTTCGGGTGAATGTAGGGAGGTGTTTTTTTATCGATAATTGGGAAAAAATACGAATAGATCTTGACAGAATGGTTTGTGGTACATAAAAAGTTTGCCGCCCGTCGATGGCTTTGAATACGCTGCCCTTGTATTCAGAAGTTATCATGGTAAAAATCGGGCAATTTACTCAAACGATAAGGAGAAAGGTTTTGGAAAGTAAATCTCGTGAATTAGGGCCACTGCAGGTTGCGGTTGAAGGTTCAAATCTTGGCCGTGCCATTAATCAGCTCAAACGTCATATGGCGCGTGAAGGCGTGATGAAAGAATTGAAACGTCGTCGTCATTATGAAAAACCGAGCATCATCCGTAAACGTAAACAGAAAGAAGCTGCGCGCCGTCGTCGGAAAGAAGCTCGCCGTCGTGCCCGTTTCGTGTGATTCCATCACCGATATCCGATGAATGAATGCTTTAATTGAATGAATAATGATTTGAAATGATGAGACACCAGCCTTTGGCTGGTGTTTTTTTATGTGAACTGACGGAATGAACTCCACTGTATGCTGGTTTGGGAAGTCGGGCAGTGCTATAAGGCTGCTGCGGACATTTTGTATGGAGTTGGCATGAGGAAAACTGTTTGTGCAATGATTTGCGGATTGAGTCTGCTGTTTTGTTCAATGGCAGCGGCATCCCCCGTTTTGCTGACCATCAGCGAGACGGAGAATGGACAGACGCGAGCCTGGTGGCCGTCTGAATTCGGTGCTGACAGTTCATGGACAGATGCCTTTGAACGGCAGGGGGTATCAATTGTCGTGCCGTCGAAGATGCCGAATCCGCCCAGACTGAGTCCGACAGTTTATGGTCAAAAGGTCCTTTCGGATGTCAATGCCAGGACGATGGCATCTTTGTTTGGGGCCGGGACTGTATTGAACGGCAATGTGGTCTGGGATTGCCGCGATGTCGATAATGGCGTCGAGTGCCAGGCTTCCGGAACGTTCAATTATCTGTATTCCAAACAGCAGGTTTTTGAATTCAAGCGGGATATCCGCGTCCAGGCTTCGAATGCCGAGTCAGCAAAACGACAGATCATTTCCCGGCTTGCCGTGGAAATGTCGATGCCTTTGATGGGACAGACATCGGGAAATGCCGGCATTCCGGTACTGATCGACAAGCCGGTGATGATATTTGATCCCCTTCCGGATGCCGATACGCTGGTCGCTTTGAGAAAGCTGATAAAACGGATTCCGGGAGTGGAGGATGTCGCCGAAAGATGGGTTTCGGATGGGGTGCTGGCAATCGAAGTGAACCCCGGAAAACCGATGAGTCAGTCAGAATTTTCTCAAATAATTCAAGGTGTTGTGAGTGAAAATGCGGAAAATTTGATGATTCGTCAGACGCGCCAGAACGACCAGGGTGCTATACTGGAAGTCGTTAAACTGTAGCTCAAATGCGCATTGCGCATTTGCACCGCAAATCTAATTGGCCTGTGTGATTCGGATGTTGCCGCGATCATCGGTGCCGACGATGCGCACGGCGATGGTATCGCCGGGTTTGTAGCGATCCTCGATGAAGCCTCCGTCTGACTGTATGTCATTGAAATGCAGTGAGGCTTCCATATTGGGCATGAGTTCGACGCGAACGAAGGGTGCTTTGACGAACAGGACGTATGCCTGCGTGACTTCGCCAATTGCAAAGCGCTTATTTTTAACCATGACGGCGATTCTTGCAGCCTGAATGCCGGCTTCGTCGGAACCCGAAATGCGCACGCAGCCGTTGTCGTCGATGTCGATCTGGGTCTGTGTTTGGGCCATGAGTGCGCGGATGTTTGCGCCGCCGGAGCCGATGATATCGCCGATGACGCTTTTACGGACGGTTAGCTGGACGATTTTGGGGGCATGTTCGGCGAGGTGATTTCTGGGCCCCGGGATCGTTTTGAGGATATGGTCGAGGATGTAGTGGCGCGCCTGTTTGGCCTGCATGAGCGCCTGGCGCATGGTTTCGCGGGGGAGTCCTTCGATCTTGAGATCCATCTGAAGAGCGGTGACGCCGTGTTTTGTGCCGCAGACCTTAAAATCCATGTCGCCGAGATGATCTTCGTCACCGACGATATCGGTCAGGATGGCGTGCCTGTCGCCTTCGGAAATGAGTCCCATGGCAATGCCGGTGACGGGAGCTTTGATGGGCACGCCGGCGTCCATGAGTGCGAGGCATCCTGCGCAGACTGTCGCCATGGACGAGGATCCGTCGCTGGAAAGGATGTCGCTGACGAGTCGGATGGTGTAGGGGAACTGTTCCGTATTGGGAATGACGGCAGAAAGAGCGCGCTGCGCGAGCATGCCATGCCCGATTTCGCGCCGTCCGGGGGCTTTCTGCCCGCGGGCTTCGCCGACGCTGTAGGGCGGGAAATTGTAATGCAGGAAGAAATTGCAGTCCCTCGATCCGAACATGTCATCGAGTCTGAGTGCATCGCGCAGACCGCCGAGCGTGCAGGTCGACAGGGATTGCGTCAGTCCCCGGGAGAAGAAGGAGGAACCATGGGCTCCCGGCAGCACGGAAACCTGACTCATCAGGGGGCGGACCTGGTCGAGTTTTCGTCCGTCAAAGCGTTCGCCGTTCAGGATGTTTGCGCGCGCGTTGGTGCGGACGAGGTTTTCGAAGGCTTCATTCCAGTGCGTCTTATTGAAGGGAATCTCAAGCTCTTCGGATTTGGCCTGAAGTTGCGTAAACATGAGATTTTTTGCGTCCTTCAGGGCATTGGTGCGATCCCATTTGTCGCCGAGATGGAGGGCATTCTGAACGGGCTCCCGGGCGCTGGCGAATATATCGAGCATTTCCTGGGGATCGGGTTCCGGTTCGATGAGGGAAAGTTTTGTTTTTCCGCATTCACCGGCGAATCTGCGCTGGATTTCGAGGATGGGGGCTGCAGTCTGTGATGCAAAATCCATACATTCGATGAGATCATCTTCGGAGACTTCGCTGGCGCCGCCTTCGACCATGATGATTCCGCTCGGGGCAACGCTGATGACGAAGTTCATATCGGAACCTTCGGTTTCGGCGCGCGTCGGGAAGGCAATGAACTGCCTGTCTTTTCTGACGATGCGCAATCCGACGACCGGACCGTCCCAGGGAATATCGCTGATCATCAGGGCGAGGCTTGCGGCATTGAGTGCAGCGGTAGGCATGTCGAGGTCTTCGTCGCCCGAGAATGCCATGATGGTGATGACGGTTTCGCGGCTGTAACCTTTGGGAAACAGGGGCCGCAGGCTGCGATCATTAAGGCGGCTCGAGAGGGTTTCGGCATCCGAGCTGCGCAGTTCGCGGCGTCCTGCACCGACGGGGAAGTGACCTGCACCGGCGAATCTTTCGCGATATTCGACCGTGAGGGGGAAGAAATCCTGATCCGGGTTTTCTTCACCGGCGACGACCGTGACGAGCAGAACGGCTTTTCCGCATCGAAGAACGACGCTCGCATTGGTCTGCGGGGCCCATATTCCGGTTTCGAGCGATATGTTTCGGCTGCCGATGGTGATGTCAATTTCGTGTTTCATAATGTGTTTGTCCATGTCCCGTCTCCTCGTGTCCGCATGTTCACAAAGTGTCGGAACGCACTTAGGAGAATGACAGATTTTTGTCAATTCTTAACATGGATTTGCAGTGATGCGATTTCGGAAGGCGCTTCGGTTACGCACTGTTTCTGCTTTTTTTCGCCGCTCGTCTATCCCTGCGGGATACGACTCGCCGTGCCGCTATTGCGATGCAATACGCGGCACGATTTTTGCTTTTGTGCACGACATTGTTGTGTTTTTTGTCATGAGTATATTTTCCATAGGTTACATCATGAGTCACGTTCGTTTTGTATTGCTTGCACTTGCGTGTATTGGGGTTTTGTTCATGGGATGCAGCGATTCCGATGATTCTGTTTCGACCTGCGGCGGCGTTCGCTGCGATATGCTGACAGGCTGGCGCGCGGGGATATGTGTCGATGACCAATGTCGGGCAGAATCCTGTTTTCCCGGGTATCATCTCTATGAAGGACGCTGCGAAACGGACAGTGCTGAGAGATGCGGCAGCCACGATAACAATTGTACCCAGTTGATCGGATGGGAAAGGGGAACATGCGATTACGGCAAGTGTGTTATCCAGGGCTGTATCGATGGCATGTCCGTCGAAGGCAATGTTTGTGTGCCGCAATCGACGGCATCATGCAGTCAAAATGGCCTGACATGCGAACGTCAGATTCCCGGGGCCGATGTGCTGATTTGTTCTTACGGCAGATGCAGTGCGATGTCGTGTCAGCCGGGATGGCGCAAATCCGGGGATGACTGCGTTCAGGAAACCAATGAATGCTGCGGTGCTGCCTGTACGCGCTGCACAGATGGTCTGATGTGTGCCAATGGGGAATGTTCGGCTTCATGCGGAACACTCAGTCAGTGCGGCAATGACTGCGTCAATCTCCAAAACGATAACGCGCATTGCGGTGCCTGCAATACAGCATGCAGCGCTTCTGGCTTGAATGGTGCGAGCAATGCGGCTTGTGTCAATGCGGCATGCGTGGCGACTTCATGTCAAAAGGGGTATCACCTGTATGATGGGGCAGACTGCGAAGTGGATTCAGTTCAGCATTGCGGCAGCAGCCTCAATGATTGTACTTATTTTGAGGGATGGAAGGACGGCGTCTGTGAAAATGCCGCATGCCGGCCAACCGTGTGCGTCAATGGGTATCATCTGTTTGATGAGGGAAACAGGGTGATTTGCGAGCGCGATACCGATGACAATTGTCTTTCGCATGGGAATGCATGTACCGGCGGATCGGTGTGTACTTCCAAAGGGTGCGCTTGTCCTGCGAATACCGAGAATTGCGGAACGGACAAAAAGCCGAGCTGCAAGGATCTGACATCCGACAAAAATAACTGCAGCGCCTGCGGCGTCGCATGCGAATCTGCGCAGCACTGCAGCAAATCCCGCTGCATCGGACCGACCAAATGCAACGGCAAATCGTACGATACCGAGACCAGCCTGGATGCATGCGGCGAATGCAATCACCGTTGTGCGGATGGTCAAATCTGTTCCGATGGTTACTGCAGCAAGGGGGTTGGCAAGGTCTATTGCAAGGATAAGATCGTCGATACGTCAAACGATCTCGATAACTGCGGCAAATGCGGCAATCGCTGTGCAGATGGTCTGATTTGTTCTGAGGGTACATGTAAAAAAGGTTTTGGAACGACTTACTGCGGCGGGGAGCTCATCGATTCGGGAATCGATTCGAGCCATTGCGGTGACTGCAAAACCGATTGCGGCAAAGGAAAGTATTGCAATGAGGGGAAATGTACTGTCGGGGCGGACTCGGATGTCGCGACGCTCTGTCACGATGTCGAGGTTCATCCCTTTACCGACAACAAGAATTGCGGCGGCTGCGACACCGTATGTGAATCTCCGCGGACATGTTACGAGGGTTCATGCTCTCCCTTGCCCAATGATACATTAAAATGCGGGAGCGCGACGATACATCCGTTTAATGATGCAGCCAACTGCGGCGAATGCGGTCATGCATGCGCCAGCGGACAGACGTGCGATCATGGTCAGTGCAAAAACGTCACGCTGGCGGCCGATACCGAAATCACCTGCAATGCCAGAAAAGTATATCCGGCCATCGATTCCATGAACTGCGGCCGATGCGGGGAAGTTTGTACAAATGGTCTGATTTGCCAGAATGGCAGCTGTTCATCTGCATATTTGAATGAAAATAGTACGACGCAATGCAATGGCAAGACCATCTATCCCTATTCGGATCCCGACAATTGCGGCGGCTGCAGCATCCGATGCACGGGCAATGATGTATGCAATGCGGGGGTATGTTCCCAGGCTAATGCAAATACAAAACTCAATTGCAAAGGCAAGGAAATCTATCCTTTCGAAGACAGTCTGAACTGCGGCAACTGCGGCATTAAATGTGGTCATCTGGAACATTGCATTGCGGGCAAATGCGTTCCTGTTACATGGCAGGATCATCATGCCTTCTGTGATGGTGATTTATATAATTTATATTATGATCCAAACAGCTGCGGAAAATGCGGAAAAGAATGCGAAGGCCTGTCCTGTGTCGAAGGAAAATGCCAGCTTAGCGCTGATAAGGCGTATGAATATTGTCCGTTTGATGAAAAGAATGATGTTGAAACGGATTTGTATTCGGACTTTTTAAATTGCGGTACCTGCGGCGTAGTTTGTGCAAAAGGCGAACGATGCGAAAAAGGTTACTGCAGATCCAATGATTTCAGGTTGAATATCAATTGTTTCGGTTATGATATTGATCCGGGAAATGATTCTGCCAACTGCGGCGGATGCAATCAATATTGCGATGCCAAAAAAGAGTGCAGCTCCGGAAAATGCCAGACTCCCTTCTTGTTTAATGAGAATACCGAGTTTATATGTTTTGGACAAACGGTCTATCCTTTCGATGATCCCAATAATTGCGGCGGATGTGATATCGTTTGTAAGTACGGCGAACATTGTTATGAGGGGCAGTGCCATTAGTATGAATCGGTTTTGTGAATATGTATTCATTGCGCGGGAGAAGATATGAAACTACTTAATTGTATGATCATTGCATCCATCTTGTGTTTTGCGGGATGCAGCAAGCCGGCACAGCCCGATCCAAAACCGGAATCTGTCATGCAGCCGACGGTCGATGCAAATCATGCCGGGGACGAAGGTGCTGCAAAAGATGCGGCATCACCGGCCGCGGCTCCGAATGAACCGAAAGATGCAAACCCGAAAGATGCGCCGGAGGCAAAGCCCCGGCCGCAGGCAGTGTTCAAGGCCGATTTGAGTTCCAAAGCTGTTCCCGAGCTGCATACGCACGAGACGGTCGTTTCGGAAGCCGGATGGGGGAAGATTCTGCGCACGACCGTCGAATGGGCCGACGACATTGAGGTTTATCACGAGATTCCCGTATTTGATGGAGATGATGCCGGTATTTTGGCCGTGAATAATAAAATGAAGGAGATTCGGGCGGGATTTTTGTCGACTGAAAATCTCAAATCGGCCTGGGAATTTGAATATGAGCGGCATGAAGCCGCCGGCGGCGAGGATTCGGAGGACAAATACACCTATATCTATCGTGCTGCAGTAAAGGAATTTTCTGAAAAATATATCAGTGTGACGCTCGACCTGGAGTGGTACATGGGCGGTGTTCTGGATTATGGAACGAATGCGTACGTGTTTGAACGCGCGACGGGCAAACCGCTTAGGCTTACCGACGTTTACGGAAAGGATGCAGAGTCTGTACGCAAGCTGGTGACTCGCGCTGTGCGCGCACATGTCGATGCAAATGCCAATTCCGACCTGATGGAATGGGGCGCGCTCGAGAAAATGACCGATTTCTCGTTTTATATGGATAATGGCGTGCCCCACGCCGTTTTTAAGAAATACGAGATAGCCGTTGGTGCAGCTGGTGCATTTGATATCGAATTGCCGAAACCCTGATATGGGCATAAAATGCTAATAGCCGCGCCCATGAAAAAATGATAAAATGCTTGCAGTGTGGATGGCAGAGACGCGCGGAACGCGCGGATCGCCATTGATATGCATGGTTCGCTCAAGATGGTTTTTATCGAATATCTGGAAGAAGAAGGTGTATCCTTCAATATTGGAGATACAGGAGATAGTGGGTATGAATCAGATGCTGCAAATATCAATGGATTCGTTATTGGAATTTTTGAGCAAATTAACCGTAGAAAACAAAAAACGGATTGCGGATCATTTGTATGAAGAAATACACAATCATGAAATAGAAGCATCCAATCTTTTACCTGACGATTGTCATAAACAACTTAGATTTCCCAAAATTCCCAAGGATTATCTGCCGTCGCAGGAAACACTTGATCGCGTACTCGGGCCGCTTCCAAATGGTTTGGATTGTGACCAACTCACAGATGAAATGTGGCAGGAATTTGCAAAATGAGAGTGTTTCTCGATACAAATGTGATCCTGGATTATCTTCTTGCTCGGGAACCTTTTTATAAAGATGCGGTTATACTCGTCGATTTATGCAGCAATTCTACATTTCATGGAATCATATCATCGCTTACGGTCGTCAATTGTTTTTATATCTTGCGTAAAGCATATCCAATAGACATCGTTTATGATTATGTGAATTGGATGATACAGGCATTTGATGTGTCAAATATTGATAGTCAAGTCATACATAAAGCATATTCAGCGAAAAGAGATGATTTTGAAGATATGGTGCAATACTATTCTGCATTGAAACAGCAATGCAGAGGTGATCATAACCAGAGATAAATCCGGGTTTGCAAACGGTGTGCTTTCTGTTTTCAATGTATCTGAATTTCTTGCTGAATGTATGAAATCATGAATTCAGGAGAATTTGTATTGTCGTTTAACTCAATTTGGTTTTGTGGTCTGGAATAACGTGAGCGATGCCAGCATCAATTATCGCCGCGTATGCCGCAGGCATAGCGGCGAAAAGCGAGCGTAAGGGCGGCAAGGCCGTCCCAAGCGAGCAGAGACGCGCGGTCTGCGCGCGTCTCCCGCGCGGCGTATTGGCCAATGGGCCAATAGCCGGCGCCCACAAAAAAACAAAGCTAAGGACGGTGCAGAGCAGCGACTAGCCGGCCGGGATGTCGTCGACAAAGAAGCGATAAACGGTCGAACGGTTTGAAAACGTCGTCAGGACGCCAGGTGTAAGCTCGGGGGCTGAAGTAAAATCGGAACCCATGTCGATGACGTGGAGCAGGGTACCTTCGACGCGATCGAGCACGACGAGCCCGTATTTCTGGACAGAAGCATAGATGGCGTTGCGTCCGAGCTCGAGGGAAGAGATGAGGGCATCCTTTTGAATGATGTTCTGCCAGACGGTATCGCCGGTTTTTCGTTTGATTCTGAAGATTCCGGATTGTGAAGAGACGTAGATGCTGTCCTGGAATGCGCGAATTGAGCTGATGCCGTAGATATCGCGCTGCCACAGGGTATGGCCGTCGTCGGCGGACAGGGCATAGAGGCCGCCCGAAGACGTTGCGACGTAGAGCATGTTGTCGACGCGCAGCGGTGTGACGTCGAGATCCTTGAATCGCGCTTCAGGGGCGAGTTCCCGGGTCCAGATGGCAGTCCCGTTCTGGGTGGCGTAGGCAGTGAGGAATCCATCGGAGAAGCCGACGTAGGTGACGTCTTCCTGGATGAGTGGGGCAGATTGCCCGTACATCGTGAATTCCTGGGATTTGGGGCGTTCGCGGCGCCATTTTACGGCACCGGTGGCATCATCGAGGACGATGGCGCGGTTATTGGCATTGACGCATGCGACGACACCAAAACCGGCAGAGAGGCCGTGTTCAATGGCAGCACCGGATTCGTAGCGCCATATGGTTGAACCATTGGCTGCATTGAGTTTGAGAATTGCACCGTCACCGAGCGCAATATAGACGGCCTTTCCGGAAACCACGGGACCGGCGGTTACCGGTATTTCGAAGGTCTGTGTCCACCTTGCCATGTTTGTGGCTTCATCGATGGCGACGACTTTTCCGTGCGTGGTGGATGCGACGTAAGTTACGCCGCCGGCACTCGTTGTGCTGCCGAGTTCAAGCGGTGTGGAACCGAGGTACTTTCCGATTCCGGGAGACAGGGCGTAATGCCAGTCGAGTTCCATATCGTACTGCGCACTTCTGGGCGCAGCGGAATTGCTGGCTTCGATACCGCCCCCGGATGCACATCCCATCAACAGGGCACAAATCACAAAAAGCAGACAGTTCTTCATTACAGAGCGACCTGGGGTGCGGGAGCCGGAGCGGGAGCGGGAGCTGCTTTCATATGAGAAGCCCAGTCTGGGGTAAGAATTCGCAGGCGTGCTCCCGCTTTTTGCTGATCGACCGGCTGATTGAATTCATTCATGACCTGATCGTAAGCAGCAATGGCTTTGTCAACCTCGCCTTTCATTTCATAAATGCGGCCCTTTTCGAGCGTGGCATAGGAACTGAATCCGGTATTGAGATTTATGAGCTCATCCAGACGGGCGATGGCTTCGTCATATTTTTTCTCGCCGACGAGCATTTCGGTTTGTCCGAGGACGGCGAACAGCTGGACGTCCGGATTCTCACTCTTCCTGGCTTCGTCATAGATGGGGGCTGCTTCTGCCGAAGAACGTCTCGCTGTTGTGCCGGCCAGCATCAGATCGCCGGTTGGCATGATGGATTCGCCTTTGTGTTTGGGCAACTCTGTTTTCAGATGGTTTTCGATGGCCGCAAAACGCTCGTCATCATTGGGAACCGTATAGGTAACACGCAGAATATCGGGGGCGTCGGCGGCAATTCCCTGGCTCTTCATGTATTCGAGGCGTCTGGCCTCATCGGCATCGGCCTGAGCTTTGGTTGGGGCTGTATAGGTAACGAAAACATCACTCATGACGGAGCTTCTGGAAATCATGATGGATTCCTGATAGTGCCGTATGCCGAGATATCCGACGGCAACTCCGAGAACGACGATGACGACGAAGATGACCATTCTTCGGTGTTCCATCAACCAGCCCATAACGTTCCCGGATTTTTTCAGGAAGTTATCCTCAAAACCCGGGAGTTTGATCTCAGATTGCTCTGCTTCCTCTGATCCTTCCGGCGGCAGAACTTCGGGTTCAAGGGCATTGACTGGTTTCTCTTCTGTTGCAGCTTTGCGAATTTTAATCGCCATATATTCTAATCTCCTTAATCTCCCTGGAAATTGCACGCATTTAAGCATACAAAACAAACCGTAGAACTTTAGAACGAAATGCTCCCGGATGTCAACAATATGGCGGAGTTTGTTTGGGGGGAGTAATTCGTAATGCATAATGCATAATGCGCAATGAATGTTGTTGGAGACGTGGCGCGACACGTCTGTACTGAATGATTATTGTGTTTATTATTAA
>JAFRYG010000190.1 GCA_017441205.1 Pseudomonadota bacterium | reverse complement strand
TCGAATTTCAGATACGTCAGCGTATTGCCCTGATTGGCTGGTTCAGAAAGCAATGAACGTAGCTTTTCGATATCTTCGGGCCTGTGCGACTCGTCGAGCCTGAACTGAATATGCTTCACGCGGCGCGCCCGGACGTCCGAGAGCAGTTCCACACTATCGACCATGATTTCTGCCTTTCGGGAGTCCTCCTCACCATCGCTCTCGCCCTCAATTTTAAGCGAGCCCGTAATCATCACCGGCTTATCCGTATGGAAAATATCTTCACCAATGCGTTCGAGCGTCTTCTGGAAACACACGAACGACACCTGCCCGGTCAAATCCTCAATAATACCGCTGGCGAGTTTGAATCCGGATTTGGTCGTGCGAACAGAAGATGATTTAAGCAAACCGCAGACGATGACTTTTGTCCGTTCGGGAAAATTGATCAAATCGTTCGTATGATGGGATGAAAACATCTCAATTTCCTGGCGATAATGATCGAGCGGATGACCGGAAACAAAGTAACCGAGCAGGCTGAACTCATTTTCGAGCACGACCTCTTCGGGCCAGGGAACGGCTTCCGTATATTTTTCGGTAAAATTCGACGCCTGTTCCGGAGCTTTTTGCGAAAACAGCGAAAACAGAGATGTCTGTCCGGACGATCGTTCCTCGCGCTTTTTCTTGCTCATATCGAGTGCATTCTGAACGCTGGCAAACATCTGTGCGCGAGCGGCGCCGATGTCCCCGATATGGCGAAGTTTCTGGTGCCAGATGGAATCAAATGCTCCCGTCATGATCAGACTTTCGATGACTTTTTTATTCACACCGGCATCCACGCGGTTGCAGAAATCAAACAGACTCTTAAAAGGCCCGTCTTTTTTGCGCGTCTCGAATACCGATTTGAGCGCAGCTTCACCCACGCCCTTGATGCCGGCAAGCCCGAATCGAATATGCCCATTCACGACGCTGAACATCAATTCGGATTCATTGATGTCGGGCGGCAGAATCTTAATGCCGTTCTGCTTTGCGTAGTTGATCGAACGAATCACCTTGTCGGGCTTGTCCTGATCGCAGATCATGTGCGCAGCACAATGTTCGACCGGATAATAATACTTCAGGAAAGCTTCCTGATAGGTGATGAGCGCATAGGCTGCCGAATGTGATTTATTGAATCCGTATCCGGCGAATTTTTCAATCAAATCGAAGATTTCACCGGCTTTTTCGCCATCGACGCCATTGTTCACTGCGCCTTCGACGAAACCGGTTCTCTGCTGTGCCAGAAGTTCAGGTTTTTTCTTACCCATGGCGCGTCGCATGATATCCGCGCGTCCGAGCGAAAATCCCGAAAGGATCTGGCCCGCCTGCATGACCTGCTCCTGATAGACGAAAACGCCGTAGGTTTCCTTCAGAATCCCTTCCAAAAGCGGATGCGGATACTCAATCGCCCGCATGCCATGCTTGCATTCGACGAACTGATCGACCATGCCGGATCCCATCGGGCCTGGTCGGAAGAGCGCGACGGCTGCGATGACATCCTCAAAACACGAAGGTTTGAGCTTCATCATCAGCTTCGTAAACCCGGCAGACTCTATCTGAAAGACATTGCTCGTCCTGCCGCTCGATATCATCTGATAAATTTTCGGATCCTCCAGCGATATCAAGCTCAGATCGAGCGGCTCCTCGCCGTTTGCCGCGCGCGTCTGATTGGCAAAAGCCAGCGCATACTTCAGCGTCGTCAGCGTCTTCAAACCGAGGAAGTCGAATTTGATCAGACCGGCTTCTTCGACTTCGGCCTTGGCATACTGCGCCACATATTCCCCGTGTGCGCCGCGAAAAACCGGGACGTAATCCCACAAAGGCCCCTCGGAAATGACGATACCGGCCGCATGCATGCCCGTCTGGCAAAACAATTCCTCGACCTGCTTTGCCAGTTCAAAAAGTCTGGCATTCTGGGGCGAGGCCTCCATCCATGCCTGAATCTTGGGCTCGCGATCGTACGCTTTTTGAAGCGTAATCTTCAGATCATCATCCGGAACGAGCTTCGTGATTTCGCGAAGTTCCGACGGCAGATAGTTCATCACGCGCCCGACGCTGTTGAGTGCGGCTTTGGCCTTGAGCGCACCGAACGTCGCGATCTGCGCGACGTTGTTGATGCCGTAATGTTCGCGAACATAGGCAATCGTCTCGACGCGCCGATCCATACAAAAGTCGACGTCAAAGTCCGGCATCGACACGCGTTCCGGATTGAGGAATCGTTCGAACAGCAGCGAGAACGGCAGCGGATCAATATCCGTAATCGTCATGGAATACGCCACGAGTGAACCTGCACCCGAACCACGCCCGGGCCCGACGGGAATATCGTGCATCTTCGACCAGTGAATGAAATCCCACACGATCAGGAAATACCCTGGAAAATCCATGTACGTAATGACGCCGATTTCCCTCTCAAGACGTTTCCAGTAAACATCTTCATCGACGATTTTCCCGGATTTCCCGAAGGCATCCAGACGCTTGACGAGACCCGAACGCGCAACTTCCTTAAAATACTCATGCACACCGGTATGCGCATCCGTAATGTGGTTCTCTTCCAAAAACTCCTTTGGCGTATGGAACTGCGGCAAAAACGCCGGTCCCAGACGAACATTGGCATCCGCCTCTGCCGCAATGCGCAGCGTATTCTCGCAGGCTTCTGGCACGTCCGCAAAAGCCGCATACATCTCTTCGTCCGTCTTCAGATAAAAATCATCGACGACATATTCCTTCAGCGTATCGATATCGACGCGCTTTTCGAGCGCCATGCAGACCATCACCGCATGCGCAAGGGCTTCTTCCCGGTGAATATAGTGGACGTCATTCGTCGCAACGAGCGGCAGGTCAAACTTCTTCGAAAGCTGTTTGTAGCATTCATTGACGACTTTCTGTGGCTCAAAGGAGTTGTCCATGATCTCCAGGTAGAACTGCCCCGGATCAAAGGATTCCCGCATCATCCGAAGGACGCCCTCAATATCCCCTTTGCGCATCACGGTCTGAGCCAGTTCACTGCCCAGATCGCCGCTCAGAATCGTCAGACCTTCCGAATGTTCCCTGAGCCAGTCAAACTTGACCGTCCCAAACCCTTTATACTCATCATAATTCTCAATATTGGCCTTCGACAGAATCTCAAGCGCATTCAGATACCCCCGGTTTGTCCGGCAAATCCCCGTCAGATGGTACACTTTGTCAGGACTCTCGGGGTGCACGTGCGTAATGTTGAACTCACAGCCAATAATCGGTTTGATGCCGACTTTCTTGCAGCGGTCAATAAAATCGACCGTTCCATGCATCACCCCATGATCCGTTATGGCGACCGCTTTGACCGGCCGCTGCGCAATCTCGGTGAGCAGATCGGGCACCGGAAGATGATGATCATTCCCGACGCGGATTGCACCGTCGAGAATACTGTATTGCGTATGGACATGCAGATGAACAAAACCAGCCATGATTTACCTCATTCCGGCGAAAAAACCGTACGACGAACCATCCTTAATATAAATTTTCTCACCTTCACGAAAGGCAATTTTTCACCGCCATGAATCGCAGAACATTTTGCTTTTGATACCCTTTGGCGCAGGCTATGCCGCTGCGCGGCATACGCCCCGCAAGTGCGGCTATTTCGCATAAATGCTCAATACGCCGCACTGAACATATCGCTGAAACTTCCCAAAACACATCAGGTCCCGGATGTCTTTGCTTCATCCAGTTTCTTCTGAATATATGTTTCCCGAAATGCTGCGCGGCGTTGTTCCATGAGTTTTTCGGTTGCCGTCTGGCGTGCTTTTTCCGGCGTCATCGGCGCAGCATCACGCCGCCATTCCGGAATCACAAACGCCTTCCAGTCCCCCGAACAGGCTATCGATCGATTGATCGGCTGACCGATTTTGGCTGTTTTCAAAACCTCAATGGCTTCTGGACAGGAAAACAGCAAACCATCTTTGGCCGTAAAGGGGCCCAGCTGCGCCGGTTCGTCGGTGTTTTCGCGATTTATCGTCGCAAACGCGAAATTGAATTTCTTAGCGCTCATGCTGTGACCGCCGATATTCGAAGTCAAAGGCCCAAACATCTTCATTTTCTTATCGAGTTCCGGCGGATCGACGATGTTGTAGCCCATCTGCGCACCATTCGCTAAACCAAACAGTGCCGTCAGTACAGGTATGCTCT
>JAFRYG010000189.1 GCA_017441205.1 Pseudomonadota bacterium | reverse complement strand
CATCCAGCTCCCGACACATAACTTCCGCCTTAAACCTATTCACGTTGTTTAAAAATAGCCTTCATTTTTTTCGCGGGGGGAAGCCTCCCCCCGCGCGTCTATCGGCCTGCGGCCAATACGCCGCTCCCCCCTCGGCAGCCGGAATCAGAGCAAAAAAAAGCGCCATATACATGGCGCTCTGTCAAAACCTCATTGGCGGCTGATCAGCTGATTTCGTATTTATCGACGATGCAGCACGTCCCATCGACGCGGCAAACGATGACTTTTGCCTTTTCGGCAAACGACTCTTCCTCATTGAGTCCGCGCGCCGTCCATTGAATGCCGTCCAGCAGGATCTGCCCCTTCAGGCCCGGTTCAATTTTGGTCGTGACCACGCCGATCTTGCCTTCCAGACCATCCTTGATGTTTTCTCTGGGAAGCTCACCGGCGCTTTTTTTCTTCGTATTCATGAGCATTTTCCGGCAGCCCACGAGCAGTCCGCCGGAAACGCCGATGGCGAGTACGAGCTGAAGCCATATCGGCCCGCCAATCATAGCCACCAGCATTGCGACGACGGCACCGCCGACGAACCAGATGCTCACGGTGCTGACGGTAACCGCCTCAATGACAAAAAATAGAATTGCCAATACGCCCCACACGATAGCGGCGAGGTTGGCCATGATGAAGTCCATGACAACTCCCGATTACTTCAAGCAATCCTTAATAGCTGAGGCCATACCGACGATGCCCTGCAGATCCGAAGGAACGATGATCTTCGTCGCCTGACCGTTGGCGGCCTGCGAGAATGCGTCGTAAGCTTTGAGGCGCAGAACGGCTTCGGACGGAGCAGAAGCGTTCACGGCACGGATACCATCGGCCTTTGCAGATTCGACGATGCGAATGGCTTCTGCCGTGGCTTCGGCTTCTTTCAGCTTGACTTCCTTGGCAGCATCGGCGCGAAGAATCGCAGCTTCCTTTTCGGCTTCGGCTTTCTTAACCATGGCGATGCGGGCGGCTTCAGCATTGAGTTCAGCAGCGTCGCGGGCAGCTTCTGCGTTCAGGCGCTGAACCTCTTTATTCTTCTGAGCTTCGAGAATTGCGGATTCCTTGTCACCCTGTGCACGGATGAGCTGTTCGCGTTTTTCGCGGTCAGCTTTCATCTGGCGTTCCATCGATTCCATGATATTGCGAGGCGGCGTGAAGTTCTTGATCTCGACGCGCGTCACCTTGATGCCCCATTTGTCCGTTGCTTCGTCCAGTGCCAGCGTCATCTGTTTGTTGATCGCATCACGGCTGCTCAGACATTCCTGAAGATCCATCTTACCAATGATATCGCGAAGCGTGGAAACACACAGCGCATTCATTGCCGACGAAGGATCCTGGACATTGTACGTAAATGCCTGCGGATTAAAAACGTTGAAGAACATGAAGGAGTCGGCTTCGATCTGGACGTTATCCTTCGTAATAACTCTCTGTGGCGGAACGTCATAGCTCAATTCGCAAAGCGGAACTTTTTTACGAATGGAACGGAAAAACGGCGTTTTAAAGTGAAGGCCGGCATCCCATGTCGTATCGTAGCTTCCCAGATACTCAACCACCCAGACCTGAGCCTGTGGCACGATGCGAACCGTCTTGATCAAAATAATGACGACAATAAACGCAATAATACCGAGTGCAACCAGAAGAAGTTCCATTAAAATACCTCCAATCTATAGACGAAAAACGCGTGCAATAGCCGCAGTATTCTTATTTTATAAATGAAATGCCCGCCCCTCGTCCACAATAATCAACAATTTGACAATCCCCATCTGCCGCAAGAATATATCCCCCGCGCACCATGTGTTTTCACATGGCCGATTCAATTTCTCTATACACTGTTCATCATCAGTAAAATCAAAGCAATCCGGCAAATCAAATGATCGATCCACTTCCCAGACACACATGTGTTGCCATTTTTGGTCTTGGTGCCTCCGGCCTCGCCGCTGCCCATCTTCTTGCTTCATTCAACAAAACCATCATCGCCTCCGATACAGCTGACGAATCGCGGCGCGATGAACTGACGGCCAAACTTCCCAAAGGGACGAAACTCGTCCTCGGCCACAACGAAATCGGCGATGCCACAATCATCGTGACCAGCCCGGGGCTGGAGCCTTCTTCCCCGATTTTTAAGGAAGCCGCCGAACGCAATATCCCGGTGATCGCCGAGCTTGAACTCGGGTTCAGGGCAACCACCAAACCGATCGTCGCCATTACCGGAACCGATGGAAAGACGACGACGACGACCCTGACTTCCCATATTCTGAACACATGCGGCGTCCGCAACAAGATGGGCGGCAACGTCGGTATTCCGCTGTGCCAGGTCGTCATGGAACAAGATGAACCCGACTGTTACGTCGTCGAAACGAGCGCATTCCAGCTCGTCTTTTGCCCGGAGTTCAGACCTCATATTCTGATTGCAACAAATATCGCCGAAGATCACAGCGAGTATTTTAAAGGAGACTGGGAAGCATACGTCGCAACGAAGAGAAGGCCGCTCTCGGTCATGGGCGAAAACGATATCGCCATTCTGAACGCCACAGACCCGGAAATCCGCAGATGGAGCGGACTTACAAAAGCCAAAGCCGACTGGTATGCCGAAAAATCCGAAGATTTTCCCGGACACATCACCGATGCAGATGCCGCCAGCATCAACGAAGGCGCAATTCAAGTAATGACGCGTGCCGGAAATGGTTATCGCCTGATTCTGGCCGACCTCAAACTCAAGGGCGCACACAATGCCATGAACGTCATGGGCAGCATTCTGGCATGCCTCGAGATGGGATGTCAGTTTGATGCAATCGTCTCGGCCATCGACAGCTATGAACTGCCGCACCACCGCATCGAGCACATCTGTACGACCAACGGCGTTGAATTCATCGACGATTCCAAAGCGACCAATCCGCATGCAGGTATGGCGGCACTCGCCGCAATCGACAGACCCACGGTACTCATCGTGGGCGGCGTCGATAAAGGTCTGTCACTCACAGCATGGATCGATGCCATGCAAAAGAATGTGCGCCAGATCATGCTCATCGGCGCGCTCACAGACAGGTTCCTCGCCGAAGCCAGATGGGGCGACAAACCTTGTCCCATCACGCTTTGCAAAACCCTCGAAGAAGCCGTCGAGCGCGGATACGATTATGCTTGCAATCATGGCTGCGAAGTCGTCATGCTGTCGCCCGGATGCTCCAGCTACGATATGTTCAAGAGCTACGGCCAGCGCGGAGAGGCTTTCGCACACGCCGCTCTGGGGATCAAACCATGAAGATACATCCCATCATCATCGCCGTCGAAGGCATCGACGGCGCAGGCAAATCGACACAGATTCCCCGCATTGCCCAATGGTTCCGGGAACACGGGCAGCGCGTCAGCCTGTCGTGCGAACCCACGCACGGCCCGATTGGCATGAAAATCCGCACGGCAGAAGTTCGATGGCCCCCTGACGTCGAGCGACAGCTCTTTGTCGATGATCGAAAAGAACACATCGAAACCTGCCTGAAACCCGCACTGGATCGCGGAGAAATTGCCATCACCGATCGTTATTTCTACAGTTCCATAGCCTATCAGGGCACGCGCCTGGATGCCTTTGATCATACCCCAACACAACGGGAACTCGAGGATCTTCAGGATCAAATCTATCAGCAGCATCTGACGTTTGCCCCAGAAGCAGCTATCCTCATCTATATCCGCCTCGCTGTCGACGTTGCCCTGGAGCGCATGAAGTCTTCGCGGGAAGGGCTCGATCCCTTCGAAAACCGCCAGAATCTCGAACGCGTAGCCCATGCCTTCGAACGCATCATCACGCGTCATCCCTGCCCAATCACTGCCGATGCCTCGCTGCCGCCGGATCAGGTCACTGCCCGGATATGGGAACAGCTCGACGCACTTTTTGGCTAATTCAGGTCATTTCTCATTCATATTTCGTCATTCCATGCCGCAGTTTACCATCACAGAACCCGGAGAACGCCTCGATCTCTTCGTCGCTGCACACTCCCCGCAATGGTCCAGATCGCAAATCAAACGTGCCATCGATGACATGCAGATTCTGGTCAACCAGATTCCCTGCACCAAAGCGGGGCAAAAGCTCAGGGTCGGTGACTGTGTTTCATGGGACATACCGGAAGCCGTGGATATCGATCATCCGCAGCCCGAAACCGGCATTGATTTTAAGGTTCTGTACGAAGATCCGCATCTGATCATCATCGACAAACCCGCCGGACTCGTCGTCCATCCGGGAGCCGGCCATCTTTCGGGAACCCTCGTCAACGGCATTCTTTCGCTTTATCCCGAAATTGCCGAAATCGGTGAATCCGCGCGCCCCGGCATCGTCCATCGCATCGACGCCGAAACGAGCGGACTCCTGCTCATCGCAAGGAGTCAGGCATCCTACGAAAAGCTCGTTCAAATGTTCTCTGTGCACGATATTCACCGGCAGTACTGGGCCATTTGCCATGCCCCAAAACTCCCGGACTACGGTCGCTTTGATACGCCCTATGGCCGCCATCCGACACAGCGCGTCAAGTATTCCTCGCGATTCGAAGCCGAAAAACGAGCCATTACGGATTACCGCGTCGCAGCAAGAAACGAACAGGGATTTGCCCTGGTTACCTGCAAACTTCAGACGGGCCGCACGCATCAGGTCCGCGTCCATCTGAGCGATCATCATGCACCGATTCTGGGCGACCCGCTCTATGCGCCGCCTCAGATTGCGCACACCAAAATCATTCAAAGGCTGGCGCTTCACGCACAAAAACTCGTCTTTGAACACCCGGTAACCCGGGAACACTGCGAATTTGAATCGCCCTTCCCGGATGATTTCCGATGCGCGATCCAAAAGCTCCATCTGGATGCTAATGTTCCACAGCCTGCGTCAAATCCGTAAGCAAATACCGGGCTATCTGTTCCGGCAGCACAAAGATCGGCCCGTTTTCCGTCGTGCCGTCGGCATGAACATGATCGACACGTCCAAAACGATAGATATCGCGAACTGTTTGTCCCATGCGAAGAACGTGCGCCAATCGGAAATCTGCATTCTCGTAAATACGGATTTCGGCTTCATTCAGTGAAACCTGAGCAGATTCCTCTTCTGTCACATAGCGTGCGGCCTGCAGAGAAGTCAGTGTTTTTACATAATTCCCCAGAGTTTCGGGGTGAATGGACTGACTTTCCGAAGCTGGAGCTTCGTTTTCCGGACACGCACTTCCCGACCAGACATTCGGACCGGAAGCTGCATACCGCATGCATGCATCGCCCACTTTTACCTCGATGGCCGAAAACACGGACGAATCCAGTTTCCAGACATTCTTGGTCCGCATATCGTCCAGTCCCGGAAAGATCCCCGCCAGGCGCTGCGAAGTCAGAATACCGATGCGTTCTTTGCCCTTTTCACGAACATAGCGAGCGCCTTCCTTTGTCCAGGCATACTCCGGGTGCTGATTGAAATCGACGAGGCTGCCGATTTCGAATGCATAATCTTTCTTATTCGCCGTGATTTCCAGCGTTCCACCGAATTCGATGGCTGCTTTTTCAGAATCCGTCAAAAAATCCGCCCATTCATCCACCATAAACGGTGTGACCAGATCGACGACCGTAGCAACGCGCCGTTCATCCAGTTCGAAATCATCCAGGAGAAGCGGCTGATCATTTTTCTGAGCCGAAACCATTTGCCATCCCTGAGGATTTTTCTCGGTCTTTTTGCCATTTCGATCCAAACTGAATGCCTCGCTCTGAGTCCGGATGCGAATGCCTTCGATGGATGATGTCGTCAGCTGCGCCAGCGTGCGAACGCGCCAGCCGGCAACCGGCTGTTCCAGAAGCTGACCATAATCCATCAGAGGAATGAACGTCCGATAAGCCATGTTATCCATAAACACCCACCGCCGTTCAGAATCCACTGTCGGGAGCTTGATTCCCTGACCGAGTTCCAGGCGACACAGCGTTTTATCCTTTTGGATGAATTCAACAAATGTCGGTATTTGCTTGGAAAGACGCTGTTTTTCTTCGGGATTGATTTCGCGCTTTTCATCCACGAATACTTTGGAGGCCCAGAATGCGCCAAACGCCTGATATGCACCCCAGTCCATTTCTTCGGCGACCGGCTTGACAATCCGCCAGTCCCCCGAAACATGGCCGAGTGTGATTCGCTGGTCACCGGTTTCGATCTGAACCGTATCCGCCTTATTCATATCACAGGGAAATACACTGAAGTCCGCAACCTTTCGTTTATGGGACGGCATGAATGCCCAAAGCGCGATACCGAGCAAAATCAATACGACGACAGATGCCAGAATTACTTTTTTCATTCCTGATACTCACACATCCTTATAATCGACGACGGCCCCAAACCAGTTGCGAATCCGCATCCGTGCATTGGGTTCCCCGCCTTCGATATGCTGAGGACACAAATCGACCTTGCCATAGCCTCCGGGCAAATCGATAACATAATGCGGAATTCCAAGTCCAGACAGACGACCTCTCAGAGTATCCATAACCTCAAGACCTGCCTGAATCGAAGTTCTGAAATGCGACGTTCCCTGGGCTGCATCGCACAAAAACAAGTAATACGGACGACAACCTTCCCGCAAAAGCCATCGGTAGAGCGGCTCAAGGACTTCTCCGCGATCATTGATTCCCCTGAGCAGCACGCTCTGATTGCCCAAAATACATCCGATCTGCCGAAGCGCTTTGAGTGCATGCGCCGCCTCACAACTTGCTTCGTATGGATGATTGAACTGAGTATTCACATATATCGGGGAATATTTATTCAAAATATCCAAAAGATCAGGATCATTGAATCTCTGCGGCAATGTACAAGGCATACGCGTACAGAGACGAATCACGTCAATATGATCGGATTTCCGGAGCGAAGCGAACAGAAATTCCAATTCCTCATTACTCAGGCTCAGCGGATCTCCCCCGGAAATCAGAACATCACGCACGCGTTCTTCGGCCAGAACGCATTCGACGGCTTTCGAAAGATCCTCATGGGATATGCGTTCCATAAGGCCGACGCGTCCGCGCCGCGTACAATGGCGGCAGCGCATTGCACATTCGTGCGTCGTATATATGAGCGCGCGATCCGGATAACGCCGCGTTGCGCAAAAAGATATGGCATGCCGGTATTCGCCGAGCGGATCCGACATCAAATCCTCATGACATTCCAGCTCGGATGCTGTCGGAATCGCCTGTTTTCGTATCGGACATTCTGCCTTGAGTTCCGAATGAATCAAGGCCGCATAATGCGGACTCACGGCAACAGAAAATTGATCTGCGACATCCTCAATCGCCCGTCTTTCGTGCGGCAAAAGTCCAATCACACGATCGACATCATCCGCATTCAACAGGCGATGACTCCACTGCCATTCCCAGGATGCCCACTCTTTTTCGGAAACATCGCGCCAGGCATCAGGCCGGCGATCATAACTGCTCACCACATCCTGAATGACAATGGGTTTTCTCGAAAGCGCATTCAGTTCAAGTTCTTCCAAAACACCTCCCACGCCGATACGCCGCTCTTCTAATGCTTCCAATGTCCGTCAAAATCGACATATTTTCCGAGCAGGAGCTCATATTTTTCGCGATGAGAAGCCTGGATGCATGCAACATTTGTGGTCAGTGCGCATGCCAGCGCAGACGATGCCGGATTTGAATTTTCCGTCCCCAGGGGAATCATGGGGATAACGCGCTGAATGACGCGGTGAACATTGGCAACGTTATTTTTCATATGCGTGAGGACTTCTTCGACGGTCACAGCCTGATCGAGCCAGCAATCGTAATCCGTTGCCTGACATACGGATGCATAGGCCATCTCGGCCTCCATGGCGAGTTTTGCTTCGGGAATAGCAGTCATACCGACGAGATCTGCATGCCATGAGCGGTATAATTCGCTCTCGGCCTTTGTGGAAAAAGCCGGTCCCTCCATGCAGACATACGTTCCTCCATCGTGCGTCTTGACGCCTTCTGCCCGGCATGCCTCCAGCAAAATCTGCCGCAGCTGTTCGTTAAAGGGGTGCGCAAACGAAACATGGACGACGATGTCATCAAAGAAAGTATCGCGGCGATGGCGAGTGCGATCGATGAGCTGATCGGGAATGCAGAAGTGTTCGGGAGCAATATCGATATTGAGGCTTCCGACGGCAGAAAAGGTAATCACCCAGAAAACGCCGAGTTTCTTGAGTGCCCAGATATTTGCTGCATAGGGAACATGCGTTGGCGGAATGCGATGACCGTGTCCGTGCCGGGGCAAAAAAGCCACGCGGCGCCCTGAATATTCGGCAATCGTAATCCGATCGCTGGGACGTCCGAAGGGCGTATCCATCTCAACTTCTTCAATGACATGCATGCCTTCAATTTCACTCAGTCCACTGCCGCCAATGATCGCGATTTCTGCTTTTTTTTCCATGTTGACACTCTCTAAACTGCCGGACGCATGAAGTTGACTTTTTCGCATCCGGTTAATTGTTTGTGATTTCCCCCTTCCCGAACTGCCCTGCTGACCTGTTCATCGTCGTGAATGACAGAACCGCATATTGCATCAAATCCAAACGCCCACAAACACGGATGCAGCGGAACCGTGGGACCGACGATCATTTTGCACGCTTCTTTATGACAGCACGACAATATCTCTTCCGTCGCATGCGTCAATATCGTCGAAGACGTCATCAGAACGATATCCGCCCGAGGCAGCAATTCGGGAATCCTCGAACTCGGAATATCATCCGGTTCGCATCTTCCTTCCAATTCATAAATATCGAGCGTATGCCCGCATTCACGCAGATCATCGGCAAAATGAAAGTGGCCGATCAAAGCGATATGACGCCGTTCCCTGCTGCAGAGCGATGTCAGAATATCCTGTGCCCTGCCCGGGATTCTGGTTCCCGTCATTTCGGATGAAGGGAACGAAGCAGAAACGGCAGCATTGGCCAATGATCTGGCCGTCAGGGATGCACTGTCGTAGAGTCCGGAGATCGCACGAACCTTTTGCCCGCAAAGCTCACCGGCCATGGGAATGACAGCTCCCGGAGGATCCTCAATCCAGCGGTGTGCCGTCGCCGATACAGCACTACCGTACTGTGTCCTCACATAAGTCCAGAATATCCCCACAGAGACATCCAGAACGACGGCATCGTCGGGCACCAGCCCGACGAGCATATCAAAAATGCGCTTTTCCCCGGCCACCGAGTTTCCCATTGTTATAGAACATGCATGAAACGCATGCAGATGGAACCATTATTTGGCAGGGGCGGCTTCAGCTGCGGAAGCAGCTGCAGGGGCGGCTTCGGCTGCAGGTGCTGCGGCAGGAGCAGCTTCGGCTGCGGGAGCAGCTGCAGGGGCGGCTTCGGCTGCAGGTGCTGCGGCAGGAGCGGCTTCGGCTGCGGGAGCGGCTTCGGCGGGTGCTGCATCAGCAGGGGCTGCATCGGCAGGGGCTGCATCGGCAGGAGCGGCTTCGGCAGGGGCTGCATCACCTTCGGCAGGAGCGGCTTCGCCTTCGGCCGGTGCAGAACATGCAGAAACGATGGGGGCATACGTCGTTGCGTATGCAATATCATCCAATTCTTCATGCGAAAGGACGGTCTTGCAGCCGAATGTCTGGAATGCCAGCTGAGCATAGCACTCACAATAGGAAGCGGCCCAGTTTTGATCGACCTCCCCCATATCATTGCCATCGGCATCATTCAAATGCAGCGGGGTCGTACCATCCGCTTCAAAAGCCATCACCTTGAAGCAGCTGTCTGCAAGCTGCTGCATCACGGCATCGCAATCGACGTCAGAAGCCGGCTCATTCGCCTGTGCTTCGGATGCATTACCGGATGTATTTTCGGATGTTGCATCCTGGAATTCACCAATAATCACAGAACCGCAGCTGCAGAATACAGCACAAAACACAACCGCTGCCATACCAATTAAAATCTGACGCATAAAAAACTCCTCAAATATTCCTGAAAAGAAGAGGCAATCGCCATCATCTTTATATAAAACGACACTAACCTGCTAGCTTACCTTGATTAAAGCCAAAATTCAAAGATTCTCTTAACACACACATAAAAAAAAAGCTCAAAGCAGATGCTTTGAGCTAAAATCGGGGCGACAGGATTTGAACTTGCGACCTCTTGCACCCCATGCAAGCGCGCTACCAGGCTGCGCTACGCCCCGAGAACGCGCGCGGCTCTACACCATTTCCCGCCATCTGTCAATATTTTTTATACGCTCAGGAATATCTCTGCATCATTCGCTGGCTTTCCAAACCCGGCACCCTAATGTTTAATCCCTTGTATTATTTGGAAACTCTTGTCATAAACCGTCAGACAACCTTGTCACAGAATCCCGAGGATCGGTTTTGATATCGCCAAAGCCACAGATAATAAGATTTAAAAAAGAATGCGAACACTCCCCACGCTGATTGTCTTTATCCTGGTCATCGCAGCTGCGTTCAGCACGGCCCTGTTCATGGGGGCCAGACTCATGCATTTTCACATCTGCAGTGCCACGATGTGCTATGTTTGTTTTATTGCCTGCGTCGTCATCAATATCGGCATTGCTGCCGGCAAACGATGGTCGCCGTTTGCAGCCATTTCATGCTGCGAATCCGGCCTTCTGACGGCACTGATAACGATCATTTCCGGTTCCATCTGGGCATACGAAGCCTGGGGGACAGCATGGGTCTGGGAACCCAGGCTCACAGGCATGTTTCTGATGACGCTCGTCTTCGTTTCGTGGCGTCTGGCCATTGCCATTCTTGGGCCGGATGCAGTTTCACGCCCCAAACTCTCTGCATCCCTGATCATTCTGGGACTGCCGGCGATGTTCTTTACACATGTTGCCACCCGGCTTTTCGGCGGCATCCATCCCGACCAAATTCCCAAATCATCCAGCACGCTCGCGCCGCTGCCCTTTGTGGCCACAGCGCTGTGCATTGCCGCGCTTTGCGCGGGTACGGTATGGATTCGCACCCGACAGATGGCCAGACGTATGAAGCCGAAGGCGCAATAGGCTGGCCCATGACGCGTATGCCCCGGGCATAGCGTCATGACACACAAAAAATTAAGCTCTGTTATACGATTGTGAACTTTTTGTTCGCCAATATTTGCAATTCTGAGCTTAGAGCTTAATACATAACCAATAATTAATTGATTTCGACGTTCGTGCAGCCATGCGAATAAATCGTATCCAGCACCCAGGCTGCAGTATCATAGTCGGATTTCTTGTGGATCGACAGACTCGGAACCGGCTGGCAGAGCGCGGGCAGACGTTTGTCAGCAAACGCCTTGAAATCATTGCGCGACATCGGCGTATCATTGACGATCAGAACATTATTTTCATTGATAAAGACGACCAGTTGTCCGACCTTGCCGGAATCGTCCGAATCGAACGTCACGTGGGTAAGCACCGTCCCCTGCACTTCATTATACTGAGCTTCGAGCTCTGCCGTCCTGCTCTCCAGTTCATCCAGAGAGACGTCCAGCGCCTGAAGCTCCGGAGTGCTCTGCGCCAATGCCGTAAAATCATCCCTGTCGCGGGCATCTGAGGAAGATTTTCCGCACCCGGATAAAACCATTAGAATCGATATCAAGAAAAGAACGAGCTGTTTATGCATTTTTAGAACCTGATTGTTTTATGGCCGGAACAAATTCGTTCTGACCTTTATATCCCCGCCATTGGGAATGACGTGAATCACTTCCGAACGATAACCCTCGTGTCTGAACTCCAGAAGGACCTCGGTCGGAGAAATAAGAGCAATATTACAGGGTGTTTGCAAGGGATAATGTACTCCATTGACAAAAACATCCGCCCCTGGCGGCACCGTTTCTACATAGGCCATCGGTCTTTCCACACGCCTGGGAGCAAGATTGACGGCATATCCTGTCACGGATTCCGAGAGTTCACGAATCGTAACGTCAAACTCCGGTATATCCCTGGCAGCGAATTTTATCGTAAACGGCACAGAATAGGACAAATCCGCACTCACCGGCGTCGTACCGAGCACGGAATTATTCACAATAACCTGAGCCGGAACATCCGAAAAGAACTTATAGGTATCAAATCGCTGCGCAGGAATTTCAACCGGTTCATCCACGCAATAGACGACGACGCCGATTACTGCCCCCAAAAGCAAAATAGCAATGGTCCCGAATATAACCATCTTCAGCGGCGACACTTTGTGGAGCTGTTGAACGACATTCAGTGACGGCAGGGATTTTGGTGTACTCTCGGAAATGCGATATGCCTTGGGGTAGGGCACATTCAGCGTTTCCAGAGCGCGAAGAAAATCCTTCATCGAAGAATAACGCTGTTCCCGATTCTTTTCGAGTGCCTTGGCTAGAATACGATAGACCTTCTTCCAGAACGGAATGATACGGTACGGCTTCGGGAGCTTCGGGAGCTTATCATTAATTGCCGCATCAAATATTTCCAGCAAATTGCGGCCCACGAAAGGCGGACGACCAAAAAGGCACTCCCACAGAATCACCCCGAGTGCATAGACATCCGTGCGTCCATCCACACTCAGTCCCTGAATCTGTTCCGGCGACATATAGTAGGGCGTTCCCAGCGTCGAACCAGCCCTCGTCAGCTTTTCCTGAACCTGCTGAACATCATCATCGACCTTGGCCACACCGAAATCGAGCACCTTGATAAAATCCTCTTCATCTTCCTGATGCACAATAAAGATATTGGCCGGTTTCAAATCCCTGTGAATCACGCCATGATTATGTGCATCGCAAAGGGCTGATGCTGTTTGTATGATGTAATTGACAGCCTTTTCGGGTTCCAGAACCTGCTCTTCACGAAGCACCTGATCGAGCGGCTTCCCGACGAGATACTCCATCGTAAAATAATGAATTCCCTCAATCGTGCAGCCGGATTCAAAGAGCTGACAGATATTCGGATGTTTCAGACAGGCGACAGCATCCACCTCGCGCTCAAAACGGTGCACCACAATCTGATCCGCACTGAACTCAGACCGCAGCATTTTCAATGCAACGATCCGGCCTGTACGAATATCGTTAACCTGATAGATATTTCCCATACCGCCTTTTGCGATCAGGAAATTAATCAGGTATCGGCCACCGAACAATGTGCCGACCAGCGGATCTGAGCCCATGTGATTGTACATCAGTTCCCCTCAGCCCCCTGCATCATCTCATCGATATGTGCCTGTGCCTTTGCAACAGCTTTCTCGATGCCAAGCTGCTGATAAATCGTCCGCATCATGCGCCAGGCATTCAACGCAGCCATTCTCTGATTGGTCTGAACTAAAAACTGAGCATACCAAGACAACAGCCTTGCTTTGGGAAGCAGCATTTCATGCCTGTCATAGATGACCATAAGCCTGCGGTAAATCTGATTTGCGCGAACCGGATTGAAGGACGGACTGTTTGTATCTGCATTGCAGAACGCCAATATGGACAAAGTCCTCGACCAGAGATACACATTTTTAAGTGTGATGGCACTCTTATGCGCTTTACGCACGGTACGGACTGCCCGTTCATACTGTTCTCCAACATATTGAAGAAATGCTGTATTGGCGAGGCAACGCGCGATCAGAGCCTTCTGATGCGTCTGCTGGGCGAGTCCAAGGCATTGCTCCGTCGCAGCGCGAGCCGTTCTTCGTGCTTCCAGAGCAAGCGCACCATCCGCAATATCCGCCAGCAAATTGGCATGCATAATCACATCATTCATTTCCTGAACGATGCCGAGCGAAATATTCCATGCTTCGAGCGCTCCGGCAAGATTGTCAGTCGCTTCATAGACATGGCCGAGCGAACGATAAGCCTTCGCCTTGATGCTGTTGTCTCCGCAGACCTCTGCATCGTGAATTACCCCATTGAGCCGTTCGATTGCTTTGAGCGGACTGCCGGATTCCGCATCAATTTCCGCCTCGGTCCATTCGAGGTACAGGCGTTCGCGCGCCGTCAGGGAATTGTTCCCGACGCACTGACGTGCCCTGACCATCCATTCGTGCGCCTCCGCAAATCGCGACATAAACAAACTGCGGCGCGCATAAACCACGTACAGAAAACACCGCGTCAGCTGATCACCCTCGTGATTCAAAAGGCTGCTTGCCCGCGCTGTATAGCGCGATATATGGCGGATACTTCCCATTTCGACGAGCATGGAGGCCATCTGAACGTAGGCACGGGCTGCCTGAGTATAGGCCGAAATCAGCGTTGCCTGATGGCATGCACGCCGGCACAGACGAAATGCATCGTCCACCTGTCCAATCCGGAACGCAACGTGCGCTCCTTCGAGCGAAAGCTGAATCTTCGCCGAAACGTTGCCCTCCGGCAGAGACTTGAGCAGCTTCCGGAACAACGACCAGGCCGTGGAAAGATGCGAACGATTCAACGCACGATATGCCGCTCGCTCATAATAACGGCAGGCTTCATGCATAAAACTGTAGTTCCGCCAAAGATCGCCAATCAGCTCGTCGTATCCCCCAGTCGGATTGTTCAGGGAATACCATTGCGCCGCAGAGCTGTACACATGCTGACGCATCCCTTCGCCTGCCGTACTGAATATCATCTGACGCTCACACTCATGCTTGAATACATAAGTCGGCGTGTTCGTACCAAACGACTCCTCAGCCCGCTCCAAAAATCCGTCATTGCGCAGCTTCCTGAGAATCTCGGAACAGGCAAAATCAAACGGAAGATCAAAATCCGGCCACGTCGACAGAATGCATTCGATCGTCGATACCGTAAACGGCGCATTCAGGTGCGAAGCCAGCTGAAGGATCACGCGCTCCGTCGCGCTGCATTCCTTAAAGCGGCGAACAAGATCTATCCCCACTTTGCGCGGCAGAACTTCATGACGCAGATTCTCGATGGCTTCATTCCAATGAATCATGCGATCGGGACTGAAATGGCGCAGCGTCAGATCGATCGCGCGCTTGGGACTCCCATAGGCTCGCTGCGCTATCAGTGTACAAAGTTCCTTCGGAACAATGCGTTTCTCCCTGTCTGCTGAAAGCTTTTCCAGAATGTGGCGCGTCAGACGCGCCAAATCACTATCACTCAGCGACTGAAGATCCAGATAATCAATGCCACACGTCTGCAATTCAGGCGGAATCTGATCCCTTTCTGACGAAGTCATCAATACTGTCAGGCGCACATCGGACGACAATGACTGGAACAGATGGGCCAGCGAAGCCATCGATGCCTCATCAAAACACTCGACATTATCCAGAACAATGACGAGCGGATTATGCTTCAAGTCTGCTTCAAACAGCCGCAGAAGCGGCTCGCTGATCTCGCGTTCAATTGCCGCAATTTCCTCATCTCCATAAGACACATCATCCTCTGATGATGTCTGGGAAAGCGACCTATTGTGAAGCTGAGGCAAAATCATCGTCGGCTCAAGACTTGCAGGCTTTTCGGCATATTCAGGCTCCGGCAGAACCAGTTCCTGAACATGCCCCGGAACCGCCAGTTCCTCCAGTCCTGCAATTTCTGCCCCGTTTTCTTCCTCAAAAGGTTTGTCTTCTTCTTCGTCCAGTGCCTCATTCGCAGACTCTGACTGCATTAACTGATGAGCTTCCAGAATTTCGTTCATGGAAGTCACCACCGTAGCCAGAGGAGGCGGCACCGGCGGAACGGTTTTCATCTGCTGGGCAGCAGCCGGAATCACCGTCATGCTGAACGCAGCATCAATGTCATCCAGAAAGGCTTCCTCTGATTTTCCCGGTTCCCCGGCAACCATCGGTGCATTCTCACCCCCGTCATCCAGCGGAATTACCCTGGTCTCCTCTGCAGGAGATGATGCGTGAGATTCCGAACTGTCCCCATCCCTGCGCCAAAGCGCCAGAATACCGTTGCACACATCGCGGGCACTGACCGGATCGACGATGGCAGCAACCGCCCCCCTCACATATCGCTCAATGCACTCAAATGACGCCTCCCCCGAAATATAAAACCTCTGTTCCAGAATATTGCGAAGCGCCTGAAAAGGCTGATTCTCGGATGAACTCGGCGCAAGCGTCAGAATATTATTCTCGGCATGTTCCAGCATCGCATAGAGCTCAGCCAGAAACGCCGTCTTGCCCATCCCCTCTTCGGCAAGCAGCGCTATCATGCGTTTCTGCTTTACGGAATGATCCGACATAATCTGCCAGAACAGCCTGCGGCACTGCCGCGTACGCCCCGAAAGCGCCAATGGTTCAAAATCGAACCACTCCGGCCGCGTTCCCGCATGGCGAAGCGACAGGTTCGTCAGACGCGCACTGACCTCGGGATTGTCCGGCGGATCCTCGTGATGAACGGTCTTGTGTATCCGCGATGCCACTCTGGGCCCCGGATAAACACAGGACGGCTTGTCCGGTGCTTTGCCCGTTAATTCCAAGATGCTCAGCGGCTGCGAAGGAAAACTTACATCAGTCTCATGAATCGCCTCCGGCATGGGCTCCTGCTGCTCCGCTTCCGGCAATGGGACGATAAGGGCCTCATCCGACAACGGTTTGCAACGATTGAACCGCCTTCTGTGAACTTTCGCACCCAACAGTGACTGAATGCTCGTTCGACGAATTCTCAAGGGTTTTCTTTTTACCTTCATTGCGCTTTCACCACTCATGATTTTTTTAATGCAACAGAAACACTGCCAAAAAAATTCGAAAATAGGCGACATTGCGCGGATTGTCACTGATTTTCTTTGGGAATGTTCGCTATTTCGCGCCGGCTCACGCCGGACGCGAAATACGCTCACACCGCGCATGGCTATCGGGCTGCGCCGATACGCCATGCGATCTTTTTTTGAATAATATCAATAATATATACAAACCACACACATAAAAAAATAGAAATGCGCAGCATTTCAGGGGGGGCCGAGACTCGCACCGTCCGGTGAACGGTGCGAGTCGCAGAGCCCAGTGAGCAACGGCCAGACGCGAGCCGGAGCGCCGACAGGCGCGTGAGGGGCCGAGACTCGCACCGTCCGGTGAACGGTGCGAATCGCAGAGCCCAGTGAGCAACGGCCAGTCACGAACCGGAGCGTCGACAGGCGCGTGAGGGGCCGAGATGAGCACCGTCCGGTGAACGGTGCGAATCGCAGAGCCCAGTGAGCAACGGCCAGTCACGAACCGGAGCGTCGACAGGCGCGGGAGGCGAAGTG
>JAFRYG010000188.1 GCA_017441205.1 Pseudomonadota bacterium | reverse complement strand
GCTTCAAGCCCTGAATTGCAAATGTTCACGAGCAAAATATCCACACTCGTATAATAAAGCCAAAAAAAATCGTACATCAAAGTGAAACAATTGCACCTCGATGGCATCATCAGAATGAAGGAATGGTCCTTCCATGTGTGAGGTGCTGTATGTATCCATCCGGTTTTATCTGACGGTTATTTTCCCCGACATAATGTACGGACAGCCGAGGGGAGGTTTACGGCATATGATTTTCGGACGCGGAACATGATGCTGAAGTGCTGTACATGCCGGGCACATCATGATGCTTTTTTTTACGGCGTTTAACGCCGGAAAGGGGGCAGTGTGCAAATTCGCTGGAAGTTTTGGGTTGGACGGCGAGTCGGCGGGCGGGAAGGGAGCGTGAGGTAACCCTTAAGTTACCTCAAATATTATTCAGAGACAGCGTGTGCTACATGTAGGTCTGCTATCTTCATAATGCATATATAAAGATAATCCAGCTCTGTTAAGCGAATGTGAATATAGGAACAAAAGAGGTGCAATATGCTTGGACGCTGTCTGGAAACCACGGAGAATAGTGGTCGGCTGAGACGTTCCGTCGAATGTCTCTGTTATTTCAATGCATCATTGAGTTTTGCTGACAGATTTTTGCATGTAGCGGCATAATCAGTTCCCGTCAGGTCGGATTCACAGACGGCAACGAGCTTCATGACGGCAGCATCGTATTCGGTCATTGCCGAATTGAAGACATCCACATCGCCCTGGCGATTCAGGCGAATTGCAGCTTCGCGGGCCCGTTTGAAAAAACGATAGGCAACCTGAACGGGTTCGAGGTACCAGTCATAAATACCGCGCAGCTGCTCCATTTTTTTTGCTTCGGCCAGAATCGTTTTGCACGTCGATTCGTGGCTGTCAGATGCCTTAAAGAACATTTCGCCGGATTTTGACAGAATTTTAATGCCTTCGTAAAGCTGGGTCAGGTAGGCTTCTTCCGTCAGATTCTGTTCTGTCAGCAAAGAAGACAGCCCCCGCGATTCTTCGACTGCAGCAGTAACTTCCTGTTGCAGATTTTGACACGAATCGACGGTGTCGAATGATTGCGCAAGAACCGTTGATGGCAAAAATAACAGGGCAAGTGTAGGGATGATGCGTGCTTTCATAGGGACTGGTTTGTGATATGGTGTTGATATTTCTGTAAAAATCGTGATTGTCAGATGTAGAGCGCGGGCTCGATGATACCGAGATCGTTGAAGACTTTGAGGAATGAATTCTTTGCGGCAAATTTTGCCGCATGAATCCAGACGTTTTTGAGTGTAGAATCGGGCTCTTCGGCTTCTTCGTCCTGTGTGTTCCGGGAACTGAGAACGTGCATCATATCGGCGATGGGGCGCAGCTGTGCACAAAAATCGTCCCAGGCGAGTGTAAGTGCATTGAGTGAAAGTCGAAGATCATTTCGGGTTTGGAAGTTTTCGTCTGCTTTTTTGAGCCACTCAAAACGAAGACCATCTTCGAGCAGGATTTGTTGCAGTGTTCGAGCGAGTATTTCTTTGGGGGGCATGCGCGATGCACAGTCCTCTGGCGAAATCTCGAGGGATTCGAGTTCGAGTGCTGCGTCGAAAATACTGGCCATGATTTGGGCGTGATCCGTGATACTGTATGTCGGGAAATCCGCGCCATCATTCAGGTATTCCATGACCGTGCAGAACGATCCATAGGGCATGAGCCTTGCAGCAGCTGCGCGCCACATATAGGCTTCACAGAGTTCTGCCAGATCATCTTCGGTGAGCTTTCCCTGGGGAAGACGGGGTGGAACGGCTTCATGGATGGCTTCGGAGACTCCGGCTGGAATGGGCGAACCCATGGCTTTGGCAACGGCGATATCGGCACTCAGTGCATACGTGTCGATTTCAAGTTCGAGCGATTTTTCGCGGCCATCGCCGTGCAGCTGCTGCATAATGGCATTCAGATCGAAAAATAGCGCGTCTGCGGTTGGGCGATTCTCTCCGCACGAATTCAACACATCCTGCCGGGGAAGCTCATGGAGCAGTGCGCAGCACGCAATGTCCAGGAATGCCGCGCGATCACGGACGGCTTCGAACAGATCGTGGGTTCCGAGTGCGGCAATGCCGACGATCCCAGAAAGAGCTCCATCCGCAAGAGATTCCTCAATTTGCGTGCTGTAGGGAACGCCGGCCGTTTTGACGCATAAACAATATTCCGTCTCGCAGCCGTGGGCTTTGAGTGAAGGAATGAGCGTTCTTTCGGCATATTCGCGCCAATAGGCTTCCGTAACGATGAGGATTCGCCCTTCGGGAAATATCTGCTGCAGGTAGGCATCCAGATGCGACGTGATCTCTGCTTCGTAAGCAATGAGGGTGATGGCTTTTGGGGATATATATTTTTGGAGGAAATCTGCGATTTGCATGGTTTTCTGCCCCTGGAATGGTGCGGCGGTGTATTGGCATGGCCAATAACCGCCGCCAAAGCGAGCGTATGGCGGTACGACCGCCATAGCGAAGCCCCAAAAGCATACCTTGCCTGAATTTAATTGTCTATAAGCCAAGTATTCCATTGGAGCGGAAAAGGCGGAGGCCATGCAGATTCCCGTCCAAGCAGCCAGATTTGGCCAAATGTAAAGGGATCCGGCCACTGCCATTCGCTCGTAGCCAGCGAATCGTACGGCCTGTCGGAATGGATATCGTGCTGGCGCGCAGTAAATCCAAGGCCGAGTGAACGATCGAACTGAAGCATGTTCTCGGCCTGATAAAACTTCGAGGGGATATAAATATCTACGCGGTATCCGCCGGCGTGGTGCTGAACTGAGATTTCGGGCATGGTATGCCAGTTGTTGCGGGTCGGTGCCATGGGGACGATGCATCCTCCCGGCAGAACGGCGAGTCCGAATATGTCGGAATCGATGGAATGTCGGTAGGGTTCGTTCTGGTACTCCTTCTCGTATTCGAGCATCCATGACTGAGGGGAATCTCGCTTGATATTCAGGGATGGGTTGAGATCGAACCAGAGTTCGAGGTGATCCGACTGCTGGACGGAGATTTGATCCGAGCACGAACTGGTGTATTCCAGGTCTTCGTCGGTCAGGACAAAAGACATGTGGATGCCGGAGGAATTCCAGCGAATATCATAGCGAATGGGGGGGTGATCTGTGGATGGAAAAGCCGCACTCTGTGTCGGTGTCAGGGGGTGTGGGCTCGCCGAAAGCGTTTCATCCAAGGGCGCAAAAATCATGGCATATTCGTTTTGCCGGCGAAGCGCCGGCATGAACGGGCCATCGGGAAGGCGCTCGTAGCTGCGAGATGCCAGTTTCGTTTTGAAATCAAACCGGTTGGTTTGGGAGGAATGCGCTTTGGCCTCTGATGTCGTGACGGAATGCGCCTGAACGCCAGGAATCCAGCTCGGAGAAAAGAGAAGATCGTGGCATTCAACGACATCCCAGGATGCAATTTTCCAGTCCTCGCAAAATGTAAAGCCGGCTTTTTTGTCGGCGGCAATGCGTTGAAAATACTGCTGCTGGCTGGAGTCATCCCGTACAATCTGTGATTTTTCGTACCGCAGAACAGGATTGAACTGTTCATCGACTGAGTAAACGCCCAGGACGAGTTGAGTCCTGTTTTTTGCATCCGTCTTTTGGGATAGCGTCACGATGTCGAGTTTGCCATCTCCATCCGCGTCAGCAAAGATGTAGTCGATGAGTTTGAGCCTGCGTTCCCGAATGCGGTTCTGAAGGCGAATGCTGGCTTTGATGTGAAACATGGAGACATTTCGCAGCGCAGCAATGTCGTCGAAAGACAGATTTTTGTGGTATTGGGGGAGCGTCACTTTCCTGTCGGGTGCTGCCGGACGATGGGCGGTTCTGACAGTCCTTTTGGGAAGAAAAGCCGTCTGTTCCTGTTCGGGAAAATGCAGGTGCTTTCTCAGTTCTGGCGCGTTTCTGGGATAATGATCGTCAGCAAAGCCGATGACAGCAGGTTCGATGAGCGCATATTCTTTTTCGGGTGCGGCGAGGAGTTGTGCGGGAAAAAGAAAGAAAAGGGAGACGGACAGAACGAGGCGCACATGGCAATTCATATCAAAACAACACAGGGCAATTGGGGGACAAAACGAAGCCGTCTATGTCTATCCCAGCTGTGTGTGTCGGGCAAATTTCAATAGTGGTTGTTGAATGGTTGTTGGTTCTGACGTCCCTTCAGGGGTTTGGCAGTTTACGCCCCTGCGGGGCATGTCTGAGTTTGTTTTGTACAGGCGTGCGAATCGCACGTCTGTAAGAACCAACAACTAACCACTAAAATTACGATTCCCTGATGAGTTCGACAGCTCCGTCGATATCGTTGGAAACATTGCGCAGATTCTGCAAATCGTCCGGTCGTTCGATGGCTTCTCCACCGCGTTTGAGGAGTGTGACGGCGTAACTTGAAATGGGATCCGGAAGTGACATGGTCTGTACGAGATCCCGCAGTGCCTGCATGCTCGAACGAATGTGGGCAATGAGATTCCTGGCTTCTTCGCCGTTTTTCTCGCTGACCAGATAATCGGCATTTTCGATCATCATGGCCTGAATTTCTTCCGGAGTCAGGTTCGAAGACCGTGAAACGGAGACCATGTGCTCCTTTTTGGTCTTGAGGTCACGGGCTGTGACATTGACAATGCCGTCGGCATCGACGTCAAACGTGATCTCAACATCGACGGTACCTGCCGGAGCTGGTTCGATCCCCGAAAATGTGAATTCGGCCAGAACCTGATTTTCGGCAGCGGCTGTATGTTCTCCCTGCAGCACGATGATTCTGAGCGATGTCTGGTTATCGAAGGATGTCGTGAACACGGTGCTGTTTGAGCAGGGAATCGTCGTGTTTTTGTGTGTAATGACGTGGAATTTTCCACCATGAATGGCGATGCCCAGATCGAGTGGAGTAACATCAAGCAGCACATGCTGCATTTCGGAATGCAGGAGCTCGTCGGCCTGAATGGCTGCGCCGACCGCAACAACTTCGTCCGGATTGATATTCTTTGCCGGCTGGGTCTGGAAGAATTCACTGACAGCCATCTGCACGAGCGGCATGCGGGTCATGCCGCCGACCAGCACGACTTCGTCGATGTCCTTTTGCGTTACGTTGGCATCCATCATGGCAACCTGACAAATCTTGAGCGTGCGCTTGATCAGGTCGATGACGAGATTCTCGAATTCATCGCGCGTGAGAATGGCATTCAAATGCAGGGCTGAACCGTCACTTGCTGTTTGAATAAACGGAAGGTTGATCTCTGTCGTGGTGAGTTCGGTCAGATCACATTTGGCTTTTTCGGCAGCAATCTTGAGTCGCTGCATGGCCATGGGATCCTTGCGCAAATCGACATTATTTTCGCGGGCAAAATTGAGTACCAGATGCTCGATGATTCGGTTATCAAAATCTTCACCGCCCAGGAATGTATCACCAGTCGTCGAAAGAACTGTAAAAACACCATCATCTATCGAAAGAATAGAAATATCAAACGTACCGCCGCCGAGATCGAATACGGCGATGGTTTGCTTTTTCTGGCTCTGGGTTCCATAGGCAATGGCGGCAGCTGTCGGTTCGTTGATGATGCGCATGACATCGAGTCCGGCAATCTTGCCGGCATCGATCGTGGCCTGCCTCTGCGCATCATTGAAATACGCCGGAACCGTGATGATTGCTTCGTTGATCCTCTCGCCGATATAGTCTTCGGCAACCTGACGAAGTTCACTCAAAACCATCGCTGAAATCTCGGGCAAAGAATAAACCCTGTCCTTCATCTTGACGCGCACGTCATTATGAGGGCCTTCGCAGATTTCGAACGGGAATGTATTCATGCACTCCTGAACCTCAGGATCATCAATGCTTCTGCCGATTAGACGCTTGGTCGAATAAACTGTGTTGGTTGCATTCGTGATTGCCTGCCTTTTTGCCAGTTGGCCAATCAGACGCTTTCCGGATTCGGATATCGCAACGATAGAGGGCGTCGTTTTGTATCCCGCCTTGTTTGCAATAATGAGAGGCTTTCCGTGTTCAACAATTGCTACGCATGAGTTTGTCGTACCTAGGTCAATACCAAGAGCGTAATCCGTCATAATGATTCCTGAAATTATCGAGATTGCAGGGTCGTGTATGCATTGGTCACTGCCTTAAATATTGCAGCAATTCTCGGAGCAAACGGTCCTGTATTTTTTCTGAAATATCTGTCTGGATGAAACTGCTTGGTCCGAAGCAGGTATGCCTGCTTAATTGCGGCCTTGTCTCGTTGGCCTTCCGGGAGTCCAAGCAGATCATAGGGAGAAAATGATGCCAAATTGTCATGAATAAACTCGATAAATGCCTGCACTTCTACAGGAATATCGAGATTTTTATCGGTCAGAGTCGGTTCAAAACGGCGAAATGTAGTAAAATATTTCGGCGGCAGATATTGCGCACATACCTCGTCAGAATAACCACTTACGGTGGGTTCAAGCGAAACTGATGCCGTATTCCTCAGGGCATTCAGACTGCTTCGACTCAGATTCGGATTCCTGGAAATATCGCGTGATCCTGTGCCTTGACCGGATAGATTCGTATACGAATATGATCCTTTTGACGCAGTCTGATTCGGAGAATTCCAGGTCAGAATCCCCAATAAGCGCAAATGAATGTAGGCCGCTGCCAGATCTTCCCGGTTCGTTGGTACAATTTGAAGCATCTCATCAAATGTGCGCAGGCCATCCGTAAAATCAAGCACTACCCAGTCCAGGGATGTCAGTTGGCTGTAGTCAGGTGATTTGACAGAACAACGACGCGCGACAACATGTGCGTCTATATGTAAATTACCTGCCATCTCTTTCCTTCCAAACCATTGATATTCCACGCATCTTTCGCAGATGCCAGTCCTCCCCCTATCTTTGCATCTTTTATATGAAAATATCAAATTTTTAACTTCCGGAATGAATGAGGTTTCATAAAATGATTGAGCGAGAGATGATACGAGACGTGTCACTGATGTGGTTTTATGCGATAAAATGAGAATAGGAATGATTCCTATTCTCATTCGCAGTTCAAAAAAATATCAGAATTCAGATCGGGCGTTCACACCCCGAAGAGGCGTGTCTGATTTAATTACGCATTAACCCAATAACAATCTGTACTCGTGTCGCGTCACGTCTCTACGCATTACGCATTAACCCAATAACAATCTTTACTTTATATTCCTGCACAACACTGCTAAAGATGATAATGTAGGTTAAAGGCATACTTTTGCCTCGTGTCGTATGATTAAGAACGAAGGACTCATGTTTGGAAAAAGTCTTTTTGGGAAAGGAGTATTATGAGCGAAAAAGGTTCAATCAGGTCGATTAAACCGGCTTTCTGGCTGGCCAATGCCCAGGAAGCCTGCGAAAGACTTGCGTATTTTGGCATTCGCGCCGTCCTGCCGCTGATGATGGTTTCGGTCGGGACGGGCGGACTCGGACTGAGTATGGCCGAAAAAGGCGCGATCTATGGCGTTTGGGCACTGATTCAGTGCCTCGTTCCCATGGTTTCCGGTGGTTTCAGTGAATCGTTCGGTTACAAAAAGTCCCTCATCGTCGCATTTACTATCAATACGCTCGGCTACCTCCTCATGGCCAACGTCCTCAATGTCGTGACGCTTCTGACGGGTTCTGAAGTGCTCAATACGACATGGAATTTCTGGGTCATGATGATTGCCGGATGCACGATCGGTCTGGGTACGGCTATCTTTAAACCCCCTGTCCAGGGCATTGTGGCCAAATCCCTGAATGACAAAAACTCCGGCCTCGGTTTCGGTATATTTTACTGGGTCGTCAATGTCGGCGGATTCCTCGCTCCGATGCTCGCTTCGTCGCTTCGCGGCAATGAACAGCATCCGACCTGGCACTATGTCTTTTATGGAGCGGCATTCGTAACGCTGTTCAACCTCTTCATTACTCTGCTCCTCTTTAAGGATCCGGTCAAAGAAGAGGATGATGCGGATGCCAAAGATGCCGTCGAAAACAAAACGGAAAAATCGCTCCTGGATGAAAATAAAAACAGTGATTCGGATGCACTTTCGGCGCCGGAAAAAGCGAATGAAGCGGCAGATGCTCTGATGACGGAAAAGACGGACGAAGCCGAAAAAACTGCTAAGAAGCCAAAAAAATCTGCGCTGGGGGTATTCTTTGAGACGCTTGGCATTCTCTGGAACGACAAGCTCATGCTGTTCTTTTTGCTCATCGTTTCGGGATTCTGGCTCATGTTTATGCAGCTCTGGGATTTGCTTCCCAACTTCCTGGATGAATGGGTCGATCGCCGTTCCGTCGGTATGTTCCTGCAGAATATCCCCCTGATCAGGAGCGCGGACTGGTACGAGCCAAATGGCGCTCTCAAACCCGAAATGATCATCAATATCGATTCGGCAGCCATCATTCTCTTTGTCGTGCCGCTTTCGGCACTGTTCGCCCGTTATAAAATGATAACCGCCCTCATTCTGGGCATGGTCATTTCGGTGATTGGCTTTGTCATGAGCGGTCTGTCGATGAGCGGCGGTCTGGCCTGCCTCGCCATCTTTATCTTTGCCATCGGCGAAATCATCTGTTCGCCAAAATTCAGCGAATACATCGGCATGACGGCCCCGAAAGACAAAAAAGCCATCTATATGGGCTTTTCGAATATTCCGTTTGCAGTGGGCTGGGCCGTCGGCAACTTCCTTTCCGGTCCGCTCTATCAGATGTTTTCTTCAAAACTTGCCATCGGCCGCCAGTGGCTGCTGGCCCATAATGTGACCAAGGTTCCCGCTTCTGAACTCGATATCAACAATGCCCAGCAGTTTCTGATGAATGAACTCGGAATGGCACAGTCCAAACTGCCCGAACTCATCAAAACGAGCGGCAAAAGCCTCGAAGAACTCCAGAAACTGTTGTCGCAGCACAATCTTTCGCTTTCGTCATCTTGCATGGACAAAATGAAAGAGGGGTTGCTCAAAACCGCAGAAGACCTGGACGTCTGTCAGATCGCCGAAGCCAAGAAGCTGCTCTCGGGCCAGGATCTGCAGCATCTGATGCAAGTCGTTGAGAGCAATAAAGTGACCGAAGTTCCTGTCGATTACTGCAATATCGATTGCGTAATGAGCCATGTTCAGACGGCGGCAGGTTCTGCGGACAGCTTCGCCGCGACCGAAGTCCTCTGGGAAGCTTCAAATCCATGGATGGTCTGGATTATCCTCGGTGCCATCGGCGTCGTTTCCATGGTCGGCATGATCGGATTCTATTTCAAGAGCGGTATGGCCAAACACGATGATGAGCTTCAGGCTCAGGCCAATGCCGAGGATTCCGATACCGAATCTGAGGAAGTTGAGAAGGTTTTGTAATGTGTTGGGGGCTCCTCTATGCACGGCGGTAAACCGCCGCGCATACGATTCGCGAAAAGGCCTATGCCTGGCGGCATACGGCCTTTTTTTGATTCTTAATCCAACATTCCCGGGAAAGTTGAGTTAAAAACCTGCAATTTGGGAATGAAAGAGACGTGCGGATCGTACGTCTGCTAATCGTTATCAATTTTGCCATCGCAATTGCGGTCTATACCGTCCGAATCCTGTGGAGCATAATTGGGGATTTCATTTACTCCAATCGGGCATCGGCCTTCCGGATTGCTGTCCTTGACGATTTTGCCGTCGACAAGGATGCCATGGGTTAACTTGTTATCCTCGCAAATCTGGACGCCGAGTGCTGCTGCAGAACAAACGCTATTGTCATAATTGCGATAATCGCCGGCTCCCCAACAAGGAAATACAATTCTCTCACAAAGTAATGTGTCTTTTTTACAATCTGCATCCTTTGGGCAAGTGCCGTCGACACATCCATCTCCATTGTTGTCGCGGCTATCGCAGATTTCATTGGCACCGGGATAAACCAAGGGATTGTTGTCATCGGGATCACTTGGAAAGGCATCCGAAAAGCCGCATTCATTATTATACTCACTGGATTTGGCAGAATAAAATCCGTCACGATCCTTATCGAAGCAATGTTCGACTTTGTCAGAAGATATACATTGTCCCTCCCCATTAATGGTGACACATTCTTCCTTCTCAGAACAATCCTCGTCCGATTGACATTTAGTTATGACGGGTTCGGTTGTGCACGCATCCCCCTCACATGGAGGTTCTGGTGTTTCGCATTCATCCCCCTCGCATGGTTGCTCAGGTTTTTCGCACTTATCCCCCTCGCATGGTTGCTCAGGTTTTTCGCACTTATCCCCTTCGCATGGTTGCTCAGGTTTTTCGCACTTATCCCCCTCGCATGGTTGCTCAGGTTTTTCGCACTTATCCCCCTCGCATGGCGTTTCACCGGAATTTGGCTTGTTGCCATCAGAAGGATCGTCACTCTGTTCCGGTTTCTGTTCTGAAGGCTGGTCACCTTGCGTGCTGGGATTATTAGAGGAATTCACGCCTTGTGTATCAGGATTATTATCAACCGCGCTGGATTGACTGTCATTCTGATGTGTGTCAGTGACGCCTTTTTTGGAGTCATCACCACATCCAGCAATGAGCAGTAAACTGATGAGCAAAGAGACCGCTTTTAATTTCGAGAACATATCTACTTCCATATTATAAAGCGAGCCGTATGCCGCAGGTATAGGCGAGCCGGGACGTGCAATTTGCACGTCCCGGGCGCGGGCGTATGTGCAAAGCACATAGCCGCGCAAAATATATTTCTACTATTCAGACAGCCAGGATTTGAAGGCATCGAGGTTATAATCGCGTCCGAGGAAGTTGTGGACCATATCCTTCGCATCCAGGGCACCGCCGACGGAGAGGACTTTTTCGCGGTATTTATGAGCGGTATCGGCATCCAGCAAACCCTTTTCGTGGAAGGGAATGGCGAGGTCCTTGGCGATCGCGAGCGACCACATATAGGTATAATAGCCTGAAGAATAGCCGTTCAGGTGGCCGAAGCTCGCAAATGTATCGTCACCGTCATACTGTTTGAACGGCGAATATTTGTCGAAGATGTCTTTTTGTACGGCGAGCAGGTCGATGTTGGCCGGATCGGAGCTGTGGTAGTTGTAGGAGAGTGCAGCGTAGGAAATCTGGCGCATATTGAGGACGCCCTTGCCGACGCTGTCGGATTTTTTCATCTTTTCGACGAGTTCCTTTGGAATGACCTCGCCTTTGTCGTTGGTGGCAAATCGTTTGAGGACATCGTAATCCCATGCCCAGTCTTCGAAGAGCTGCGAGGGGGCTTCGACGAAATCCCATTCGCAGTTGATGCCGGACTGTTTGGCCCAGTGATGGCGGCCGGCGAAGAGCTGGTGGAGCAGGTGTCCGAATTCGTGGAAGAATGTCTGGACGTCATTGTGTTCCATGAGGGCGGGATTGGAGGGCGTCGGTTCGGGGAAGTTGCAGACGAGCGTGGCGGCGGGCAGCTGCAGACCTTCGATGCCGCTGTACATGCCGAAGCTTGCGGCATGACCGTATTTGCCCTCGCGCGGGTGCATGTCGAGATAGAATCTTGCGATGAGCTGATCGCCCTCGTAGACGTCGTAGGCTTCGACCGAATCATGCCAGACGGGGCGGTCTGACTGCTGGAAGGTGACGCCGTAGATCGTGCTTGCGACGTTCAGGATGCCGCGTTTGACCTTTTCGTAGGGGAAATACTGGCGCACGGACTGTGCGTCGAAGTCGTATTTTTGTTTTTTGAGGGCTTCAATATAATAGAAGCGATCCCACGAATAGAAGCCGTCGGTATTGGGGTTGTCGGCTTTTTTGAGCGCCATGAGTTCTTCGAGTTCGGCTTTGTAGCGCGGCGTCGTGATGTCGGCAATTTCCTTGATAAAGCTGGAGATCGTTGCGGTATCCTTGGCCATTTTGTTGTAGGCATTGTAAGCGGCCCAGTTGTCGAAGCCGATGAGTTTGGCGAATTCGTAGCGCTGTTTGAGGAGGTTTTTGAAGACTTCCTCGTTGGCCGGATAGGCGCGGCTGGTAAAGAGTTTGCCGAGGGCAGCGCGCGTTTCTTCTTTTTTGGCATAATTCATGACGGGGAAATAATCCGTATAATCCGTCGAAATGGTGATCATGCCATCGGAAGCCGGAGCCTGGGCAACGGTGGCATTTTCGGGAACTGGCGCGGCCTGATCTGCGGCAGGCGCGGCACTGCCGTCGCTGACGACGGTGGGCGCTGCGGCCTGCGGCTGGTGAGCAGCCATGAAATCTTCGGGGAGTCCTTCGAGCTGTTCCACCGTAAACTGAATGGTTTTGCGGTCGTCGCGGATATTTTTGTCAAAATCCTGTCCGGATTTGACCATTGCTTCGTCGAGTTCGGCGAGTCTTTTGCGCGTCGCTTCGTCCTTGTCGACGCCCGAGAGTTTATAGGCGAGGAGGGTTTTGTCGACGAAACGTTTGGCACGTTCGTCGAGTTTTGATGTGTCGACGTCATTGACGGCGGCATAGAGTGCGGGATCCATCTGGACATCGGTCATGACCTTGGCCGCGCGGGATGTGCAGTTTTCGGCTTCGGTACGGACGGCTTCATCGGGATGCGTATTGGCCATGAGTTCCGAGACGCCAAAGATGCGTTCGAAGGCAATATCCATCTCATTGAGGCGTTCGAGGGTGTTTTCGCGGTCATGCTTGCCCGAAACGGCCATGATTTCCTTGCGGAGCCGATCGACGTGATTCAGGTTGGTGTCGCACAGCGCTTTGGCATCTGCTGCGGTCGTAAAGATAACCGGCAGTCCGAGCGGTTCGATGCTGTAGGTATGGGCGGCTTCGGGGATTTCGACGGGTTCGGGTTTTGAACAGCTGCTGAATCCGGCGACGGATGCTGCCATGGCGATGACAAATGGCCAGTATTTCATGAAAATCTCCTTACAGATTGCAGAGGATGAGTCGGCATCATGCCGATATATATGCAGGAAAAGTTTCCCTGATTGACAGACGGGACATATCTCTAAAACCTAAGAGATCATCTGTCGATCATTTTTTGCATAAATTGAGCAAATATCCGTTAAACAACTCTGTCTCTCCGGAGGGGAGGGGTAATATATCATTTCGAAAAATTTGCCTGTTTTTAGGTATATCTGATAAAATGCGATCTCGCCGGAGTATTCGGCTTTTACTATAAAAAATGCGATTGGAGCGCAGCAAATATGCTCGTCAAGTGTGACAAGTGTGGTCAGGGATACGAAGTCAGTGAGTCAAGGATTCCTCCGCAGGGAGCCAGGATCAAATGTCCATCATGTGCAAACATTTTTGTCGTTCGTGCTGGTGGAATGGCCGCTCCGCAGCAGGTTTCACGTGTCAGAACTTCTTCCATGGCTCAGAGCTTTTCAGAGAAACCGGCGGAACCTGTGTCAGAACCGGCACCGGCGGTCACCAATAATAGCAATGATGCGAAGAATGATGCTGAGAACGGCTGGCAGATTCGCCATATAGGTCTGACCTATTCGTTCCATGATCTCTCCAGCCTGCACGACTGGCTTTCGGGGCGACCGAGTCTCGAAGGCGTCAAGGTTTCGAAGGAAGGTGAGGATTGGAAGGAGCTCGGGGATTATCCCGAGGTCATGACGACGGAACTCATCACGAAGTTCTTCCCGCTCGGCGATGTACCGACATCAAAAAGTAAAGCTTCCGGCTCGTCTGGTGCAGCATCTTCATCGGATTCAGCAGCTCTCGGTTTGCTGAGCGTGAGCGCGATTTCGCCGATCAGCAATTCCTCGGATTTGAGCGTGACACTGCCTTCGGCTGCGAAAAAAAATCCAAAACAGGCAAAACAGGAACGTCTCAAAGCCGAAGTCGCCAAAAAAGAACAAAAGAAAAAATGGATCACCATCACTATCCTGGCTTTGGTTCTCATCGCTGCTGTCGTTGCGGCTATGCGCTTTTCGCGAACGGGCGAAGTGTTGTCGCTGGGCAAATCCCAGGAACCGGTCGTGGAAAATGAAACGCCGACAGCAGCTGAAGTCCACTCGGATATCGAAACCATTCACAAGACAAACCCTGAAACTGTGGCTGCAAAAGCCCAGGATCCGGAAGCCAATGCAGAGGACTTGCCAAAGCCGATTTCTGACGATGAACTCCGGAAAATTGCCGAAGCTGATTTGCAGAAACGCTTCGAAGAAGCGCAGCAGATGGTTCAGAACAAACAATGGCCCGAAGCCCGTGCTACCCTTGAAAATATCATTCAGGACAAATCTGATGTTGCCGTCGAATGGCTAAACAATGACAACAATCAGATCGAAGCATTACAGCTTCTGTCCAAAACCTATCGTGGACTTGGACTGAATAACAAAGCAAACGAAACGGATGCGACGATCAAATGGCTCAAAAGTGACAAAGCCAAATAATTCCTGAGTTTGCTGTGATTGTTGATTTTTTCGCCGCGTTAAGCGGCGAATTTGTTTTTTCGCGCTTTTGTGCGAAGCACCCTTGATTCTGACGCTTTTATAAAGGATTCGGCTCAATGCAGGAAAATGAAATTGCGATGCTTTCAGAGGGCATTTTTTCTTCCCTTAGCAAAGAAGAACTCGAGTCACTCTCGGGTTATATGAAGATTGTTCGTTTCCCGGCCGGGCAGCTTCTGCGTTTCCAGAAGGGATTCAATGTCCTGTTGTCGGGGGATGTCAGCGTGCTGCGCGAAAACATGGAAATCGGCCAGCTTCTTCCCGGCGACGGCTTCGGCGACTGGGGACTCTGGGGATGGATGCAGGCTCGCGTTTCGCTGCGGACCGAGTCCGATATCGTCGTCGGTCAGTTCGATGAAACTGATCTGGAAAAGGCCAATGCTGCACACCCCAGTGCATTGCTCAAAGTCATCAAGGGCTTTTCCCGCATGATGGATGCGCACCTTGAGGACCTTTCGCGCGTGCTGCTTTCGGCATACAGCGCACCGTCGCAGCCCGTCAAAACGACGATCAACGTTACGGTCGACGGCGAGGTTAAACAGGTTCGCATCGGTACACCACTCGCCAGACTCCTGCCCGACGAAATCGATGGAAAACCCGTCGTTTCCGGTCTCTTCAATCACAAGCAGATTTCTCTGAACCGTCCGCTCTACACCTCGGGAACCGCCGAAGCCCTCACGCTCGACAATCTCGAAGGACGCAATATCTATCGCGCAAGCCTCTGTCTGCTCGCTCTCGAAGCCGCGCACAGAATCGATCCCAAAATCCGGCTGCGCATCGGTCCAAGCCTCGGTTTTGCCTATCTGTTCGAGATCGACGATATCGACGGACATGACCTCAAACAATTCGCTGTTCAGCTGAATGATGAGATGAAAAAACTCGTCCGCGAAGATGTCGTGTTCCGCCGCGATTACTGCTCGATCGACGAAGCCAAGACGCGCTTTGCCGCGCAGGGATGGGATGAAGCCATTCGACTGCTGCGCAAATCCCGCAATTCCTCCGTCGCACTCGTTTCGTGCGGCGAAATCTATGCCGTCGAGATCGTTCCGCTCGTAGCATCGGCCAAAATCCTCAATAAATTCTGCGTCGTCGAAAATGCCGGTGAACTCCTGCTCTATTTCGATTCTGCCAACGTTCACGAAGCCCAGACGCGCAGTCTCCATCCTTCGAGCCTCGCCAAACAGCACGACCTCTGGCTCAACGGCATCGGCCTGACCAGCGTCGGGGCTTTCAACGATATCTGCATCGCCGGCGATGTCTCCAAAATCATTCGCGTCAGCGAGGGATTCCACGAAAAACGCATCAGCCAGCTCGCCGATATGATCGCGCACCGCGAAAATCGCGTCAAAGTCGTCTGTATCGCAGGTCCTTCTTCCTCCGGCAAAACGACCTTCCTCAAACGCCTTTCGATCCAGCTGCAGGTCAACGGACTCAATCCCAAATGCATTTCGCTCGATGATTATTACGTCGATCGCGAAAAGACGGTCCGCGACGAAAACGGCGAATACGATTTCGAAGCTTTTGAGGCTCTCGATGTCGAGCTCATGCGCCAGCAGCTCCACGATCTCATCGTCGGCAAAACCGTCAAAATCGCACGCTATGACTTCCAGACCGGCATCAGTCATCATCATGGCGGCCCCGAAATGAACCTCGGTGAACACGATATCCTGCTGCTCGAAGGCATTCATGGCCTGAATCCGCGCATGCCGTTCGATCAGAGCGACGGCGTCTTCCGAATCTTCATCAATCCGATGACTTCCCTGCAGCTCGATAATGCAAGCCGCGTCAGTGCTTCCGATATTCGCCTGATCCGCCGCATCGTTCGCGATCGTCACACGCGCGCCATCACTGCGGCTTCCAATATCATGCGCTGGCCCTCGGTTCGCCGCGGCGAGCTCAAGCACATCTTCCCCTATCAGATGCAGGCCGATGCCGTGTTCAATACCTCGCTCGTCTATGAACTTTCGGTACTCAAGGTCTATGCCGAACGCTATTTGCTCGAGGTCGATGAGGATGATCCTGCTCAGACCATCGCATTCCGCCTGCGCCGCCTGATCGACAAATTCGTTTCGATTTATCCCGAAAACGTCCCCCAGACCTCGCTTTTGCGCGAATTTATTGGCGGTTCCTGCTTCGAGTATTGATTTTTTGCGCGCATCTTGTGCCTGCGGGCACTACGATGCGCCTGGGCGCCGCTATGTTCTCGGCCTTCGGCCTGCGAGCATACGCGGCGCCTTTTTTTTGTCTGGCAGCAGACACAAAAAAACCGGCTTTCGCCGGTTTTTTTTGTATGGGTTTCAATACCGCATTATTTGCAAGCTGTACCGGCATCATCGCAGGTCGTTGCACAATCCGTGTAATCGTCCTCTTTCTCTGCTGCATCCACCTGGATCAGCTTGGAACCAACCTTTGCGCAAACAGCCGGATACGTATAGGAACCAGTGGAATCTGTTCCACAGAGCTGGGCTTCTTCACCTTCTTTGGTGCAGGTAAGACCGCATCCAACATACATCTTTCCACTATACTCGAAGCAGTAGGCCTGGAATGCAGAATTCTGCTTAGTACAAACATCATTGCAGGTGTAGCTGCCATCTCCGCTGCAGTCTTCAGCACCGCAATCGATATAATCACCGTCATCGCCACCGCTGCTGCCGCCGCCGCTCAGGCAGGACACATCACTTCCGACGGTAAGACAAATCGGTTCTCCATCGTTATCCCATGCTGTCTCACCTTCTTTACAAGTCGAATCCTTGTCACTAAGGCGGTCAAGACAGTATGCTTTTTTACCGTCGCAAAGGGCATGATCTACCTGGAACTGGCTCTTGCATTGCTCACCATACTGGGCAGTGCAGTCATAGACATCACAGCTTGCCCCGCTGTTGCCTCCGCCACCGCCGCCATTGGGATCTTCGCAGGCAACTTCGTTGGTGGACGGATTCATAAAGCATTCATCCGACTGATACCGTTCCTTGCAGGCATCAATACATGTCTGTCCGCCTGTCACTTTGCAGTTGTCAGCAGTGCATGCAACCCATTCGTCCTTGCCGCCGCTGCCGCCATTGGGATCTTCGCAATAAATACTCGTGCTGTCCATACAGCAGATATTGGAACCCTGACTCTTGCAATAATCGATACAAGTGCCGCCGCTCTGCAGAGCGCAGTCTGCGTCGCAGACCTCATACCCGGAATACGGGCAGGAGACGCCGCTGGGGCCAGGCTTGTTTCCGCCTTCATCGGAACCACCGCCGACGAGATTGGAAATGCCGTTGGCACCGGTCGAAGAGATGATCTTTTCGTCGCAGACAGCAACGTCATAGGAAGAAACAGCTTCAGGAATCAGGCTCGAGAAATTCGGTGCAGATGTGATGCTCGACAGCATCTGGCACGATTTCGCGCAGGGATATTCGGCGATTTTGGAGCCGTTGCAGGCCAGAACTTTGATTTTGTCGCCGTCTTTCTGGCAGATGCTCTGAGCGAGCATGGTTCCGCAGTACAGTTCGTTGTCGATCTTTTCGCATTTCAGATACATGCCCAGACCGTATTGGGCACCATAGCTTCCGCATGTTCCTGCACTCGAAAGACCTTCGAGAGGAATGGTACCTTCTGACTTCTGTTCGAGATCTGAACCTTTGTAAACGCAGGTAGAACCATCAAATGATGTCTTTTTGCAGAACAGTTCGTCTGCGGCGCAGTCATCATAGCCAACGCAGATTTCGGCTTTTTTCGCCTCGTCCTTGTCGTAATCGCCATTTATGCATTTGGCAATATCGGCATCACTGATGAGGAAATGACCGTTGACGCAGTATTTCACGGCATCCTTGACGCAGACATTGTCGGTGCATTCTACGCAGGCACCATCCAGACATGCTGTTGAGCAGGCTGCCTTGCTTTCCCATTTGCCATTGTTGCAAACCTGGGGCGTTTTGTCGGAGCAGCGAACGGCACCGTCATAGTCGCATGCTGTGGAATCTTTGCAGATACCTTCATCGCATACATCAGCACCCGGACGATTGCAGACGTCCTTGGTCGTCCATGCGTTCTGGATGCAGATCTGAGCAGTATTGCCGGGGCCGCAGCGTTTTTCTTCATCTTCGCACTGAACACATGCACCGGAACGGCAGAATTCACCGTTGGAAGTGGCGCAGGGGAAATCGACCCATATGTTGGTCATCGAGTTTGTGTCCAGCTGGCAGATCTGGCGGACACCGGCTGCGCTGCAGCGCGATTCGCCTTCCGTACAGGCTGTCGTCGCGGCGATGCATCTGGGCTGCGAATATGTCAGACAGTTGCCGGCACCATCGTCTGCAATGCATTCAACACCGCACGAACCAACGCTCGAGCAATCCATCATTTTGGTTTTGCCGTTGCTGCAGTACGTCAGAATATTGCCATTGCAGCTGGTCACACTCGAATCGGTGCATTCGGCTACCGGCAGACATTTGCCGCTTTCCTGATCACAGCGAGTACCGGTTGAGCAGGGATTAAGAACATAGTTGTCGTTTGTGCAGGTATAACGAACGGCATTCTGATCACAAATGCTCGTTCCCTCAACACAATTGGGCTCGTCTTTATCATCATTGCATGCTGCGGTCATACTCAATGCCGCGAGCATTGCCATAACTATCCATGTCTTTTTCATTGTCTTATTCTCCATAAAAAAGCTTATTAAAGCGGGTATCTAAAAAATCCTGGAATGTTTGATGAAGGTGAATATGCAACATGTCGTTTCATGTGCACGCGTCCATTCCCTGTCTTATGCCGTAAACGGAACATACTTTCAACTACATATCGCAGTTTTTTGCAAAAAAATGTCGATTTTTCTCTCAAACGTGAATTTTGAGCAAACCGAGGGGGCTTTTTTTATTCTTTTTTGGATAAAATTCAAATTTTAATTCTTTGCGTACATAGGTTCTTTCTCTGAAAATATATCCTGTTGTTCGAATTTAATTTTAATAAATTGTTAAATTTAAAAATATAATCCATTTTGCTGCCGTGAGTCATAATGAATGCTTCATTTTTTTTGTGAGCCGCCGACGGCTATGGATTGCGACTGTAACGCCCCGATGGGGCGTGTCTGATTTTGGTTTGTGCTAACCTATAAAATAATATCCACCTGGGTTCCACGGTTGCCGTCGTCCCGATCGTGCAGTGAAACGCGGCCGTTGTGGTCTTCGATGATCTTGCGGACAATGGCCAGACCTAGTCCTGTGCCATCGGATTTGGTCGTAAAATAGGGCATAAACAGTTTGGATTTTTGTTCGTCCGTCAGGCCGGGGCCGTTATCGACAATGCGCAGACAAAAACTGTGTCGGGTATCATCGGCGGGGGCATGACCGATGCTGATTTCGATTTCTGCATCAATGTGTGCATTGGTGGCCGCTTCAATACCATTGCGGACGATATTGATGATGACGCGCCGCATGAGTTCGTTGTCGATTTCGATCGTTTTTTCGGCAATATCGTCGGGGGCCGGCAATACGGTGATTTTCTTGGCCTGTTCTGCAAACTGAGGGTTCTGTTGAACGGCCTGAACGACGAATTGATAAAAACAGGTCTCTTTCTTTTCGGGTACCGGCATCCTGGCAAATTCGCTGAAATTCTTTACGAGTTTGCGCAGCGTTTCGATTTCCTCATTGACAATTTCGACAACATTCGTGAGCAGCTTGCGGTATTTGGGGGGATTGTCGACATAATCATCAAATTTTCCGTCCAGCTGCTGAATGGCAAGCGCAATGGGCGTCAGCGGATTCTTGATTTCGTGCGCAAGGCGCCGTGCGACTTCCTGCCATGCCTGCATCCTTTCGATGTATGCTTTGGATTCCTGTGCCGCCTGGATCTCATCGATCATTGCATTGAATTGCGACATTAAAAATGTGATTTGATCGTTGCCGCTGATTTCGACTTTGGCATCCAGGTTGCCGTCGGCAATCTTTTCGGTCGCCCGCGTAAGCAGGGAAATGCGGCGGCTCAGCGGAATCGTTATCATCAGGGCACATATAATGACCAGCAAAAGCACGGCCGCTGCCACCGAAAAGAAAACCATTCCGTATATATCTGTCATTCCCGGCTTTTCATCAGATTCGATCGCAGAAATCGTCCCATGCAAAAACCTGTTTTCTCCAAGCTTTTCATAGCGTTCTGCCTGTACCCTGTCGATGGCAAACAGCACGATGAGCTGAACACCCATGATCGATGCAGGCATAACGTCCGGAACGTCGGATAAGTTCTTGGGCAGGGTATCTACGTTACCGCTCAGATGAACGGTGCTTTCCGTATCTTCATCATCGACAGGTTCGGCAATGAGGATGGGCATCTCGTCACTGTTGACCGGGTTTTGCGGGACGACTTTGTTTGAATGCCGGGATCGAATCGCCACAGGCACCGCGTATGCCTGAACCTTGTAATTGCTGTCATCGGGAATATGGCCTGACTGAACGACGGGAGTCATGTCCAGCGTCAGCCGTATATCCGTAATTAAGTCGTATTCCTCGATAAACTTGTCGAACAGTTTCTGGAGATCACTCTTGAACTCCTCGCTGTGCCGAAGCTCCACTGCCCGCGTAATCTGATGCTTTGCGAGCAGGCGATCGACATCTGACGCAATGCTCTTCTGAATGATATCGATGCGGGCGGATTCTGCCTTCACAAATGCCCTGTAGATTTCGGACACATTGCTGATGCTTTCGACGGCTTCTTTTTGCAGATCCTGGTTAAATTCAGCAATTCGTTCAAAAATAATGAAGGCCCCCGCCAGGGGGACGACGGCAATGAGCATCATTACCGCCAATATTTTGAACGTGAATGACGATAGTATTCCGGTTCTGCCTTTATGGTTCGGCATGGGGTTCATCCTGTGGTGCGCCATTGGCCTGGTTCTGGGCTGCCTGTTCTGCTTCAGCTTTTTCGCGCTCTTCCTTTTCTTTGGCATAAATCAGCTCATGCCACTGACAACTGCATGAAGACAGTTCCGCGCTCATGGCATCATAATCTTCGACGGTTGCATCCTCTTTGGCCAGAAGGGCATCCGCGCGTTCGAGCAGCGGTTTGGTGCTTTCAATGAGCTCTTCATTGGCGAGGTTCGCGTTTTCGCGGCTCATGCGGGCAATGCTGAAGTTGAAGCTCTGAACTTTATTCTTGGCAACGACGAGGGCTTTTCGTTGTTCATCTGCTTCCCGGGCTGCTTCTGCTTCCGCAATGGCATCGCGGATCTCGTCATCAGATAAGCCGCCGGCACCCATCAGAACGAGGGATTCGGCCTTGTTCGTCTTCTTGTTCGTTGCAGAAACGCGAATCACACCGTTGGCATCAATATCAAAACAAACCTCGATTTGTGGGACTGCGCGCGGAGCCGGTTCAATTCCGCTCAATTCGAACTGGCCCAGAAAACGGTTCTCGTTCGCAAACTTCCTTTCACCCTGATATACGTTGATGTTTACGGTTTCCTGATTATCGACGGTCGTGCTGAACAGCTTCGTCTTTTTGGTGGGAATCGTCGTGTTGCGCTCGATCAGCGGGATCATCAGTCCGCCGTTGGCCTCGACACCCAGCGTCAGCGGCGTGACGTCGAGCAGAACGATATCGTGGACATCGCCGGCCAATACGCCGCCCTGAATACCTGCGCCTATCGCGACGACTTCATCCGGATTCAGGCTGTGGTTGGGAGCACGTCCGAAATACCGTTCAACTTCACTCTGAACCAGCGGAATACGCGTAGAACCGCCAACCAGAAGGACTTCCTGAACATCGCCCGGCTTCAGACCGGCATCGTCGAATGCCTGTTTGCAGCATTCCAGCGTCCGCTCTACCAGCGGCTTCATCAGATGTTCCAGTTCCGCCCGCGAGAGCGTTTTCTTGAGATGTTTCGGGCCGGTCTGATCTGCCGTCAAAAATGGCAGATATATCTCGGTCTGCATCATCGTCGACAGTTCCATCTTGGCTTTTTCCGCAGCATCTCTCAATCGCTGGATGATCATCGCATCGCCGCGAACATCCATGCCCGTTTCCATCTGGAACGAGGTCAGAAGCCAGTTCACGATGGCCTGATCAATATCATCGCCGCCAAGATGCGAGTCGCCGTTCGTTGCCAGAACCTCGATGACGCCGCCGCCGATTTCAAGAATGGAGATATCAAATGTACCACCGCCGAAATCGTAAATGGCAACTTTCTCATCCTTGTTCTGATCCACGCCGTACGCAAGGGCTGCTGCCGTCGGTTCGTTGATGATTCGGCGTACAGTCAGTCCCGCTATCTCTCCGGCAACCTGCGTCGCACGTCGCTGCGCATCATTAAAATAGGCAGGTACCGTAATGACGGCTTCCTTGACCGGCTGCCCCAGATACTGCTCCGCACAGGTCTTGAATTTCGAAAGAACCTGCGCAGAAATCTCGCTCGGACTGTATATCTTTCCATTGATGCGAACGCCAAGATCGCCGTTGAGCTGATCGCACGTTTCGTAAGGAACGCTGCGACGATCCGCTTCCGGAACTTCGTCGTAGCGCTTTCCCATAAATCGCTTGATCGAATATATCGTTCCCAGCGGATTCACAAGACTTTGACGGCGCGCCATTTCGCCGACCAGAATGCCTTCACTCTCGGAGTAGGCAACGACACTCGGCGTCGTTCGGCTGCCTTCTGCATTGGCAATTACAACGGATTTGCCGCCTTCAAAAATACTTAAAACCGAGTTTGTCGTCCCAAGATCGATGCCGATAATTGTCATAATTGTGTCCTTATTCTGGTCTGGTTTCTGTCTTTTCCTTTGCCCGTCTCCTTTTCCGCGATGCTTCTCTGCTTTGCCTCTCGCGTACATTTAAATGTCCGGGACAATTATCTTAAAATAAACACCATAACCCAATAGGCAAGATTTTTTGTTGAAATCATGAATCATACTAATTTACAATAAGATGCGATCTTTTACATATTCGGAAAACTGGTGGAGGGATTATATGTCTAAAAAATTATTTGTCGGAGGTCTCGCCTGGGCAACGACAGACGCGAAGCTCAACGCAGCTTTCGAGCCCTTTGGAACAATCGTCGAGGCAAAAGTCATCATGGAACGCGATACCGGGCGTTCCCGCGGATTTGGTTTCGTTACCTTTACCGAAGAATCTGCGGCAAATGATGCATGCGAAGCTTTGAACGGTACTGAGCTCGATGGACGTACAATCCGCGTCAATCCTGCCGATGATGCACCTAAAAAATCATTCGGCGGCCCAAGAAGGAATTTCCATAACCGAAACGCCGAAGGCGATGACCGGCGCGATGCCGCAAAAAATCCAGACAATAACCGACGTCCGTTCGTCGAACCCTCGTATGGCTATGCACCGGATGATTCCGGAAATCGCCGGGATTCCCGCAGAAAAGACCGCAGAAAAGACCGCGATCGTTTCGATGACGATGATCGTTGGTAATCTGACCGATATTCCCTCTTTTTTGAATGCTCGCTATCGGATAAATCCGATACGCTTCGCGGCGCTTTGCTATCGGATAAACCCGATACGCAAAGCGCTTTTTTTAATATTTGATACCTCCGCGCCCCATCATGACTAATCAGGAAATATCCCAAAAACTTCGCAGACTTCATACATTGCTCGTGCTCGGAAAAAGAAGCAATAACCTGGCTCTGGCAATCCGGCGCGCCCTCGATAATATCGCTGCATGGAAAATAAACGTCAGTGATATGGTCGCCAAAACACCGGTAAAACAGCTCTTTGCCGGTTACGGCCCAAAGTTCATCAAGATCTTTGACGAACTCATTCATACCGGAGATATCGCACTGATCCATCAGCTGCAGCCGGAATTCGATCCCTTTTTTTGCTATCTCTGCGAAATTCCTGGCATCGGCGAAACAATGGCCAGACGCATGTTCTTCGATCGAAGCATTCATTCCATGGATGATTTGCGCATCGCCTATACGAACAATGTCCTGCAGCGCATCCCGGCCTTTGGTGATGCCAGACTCCAGGCCATCGAAAATGTATTGTGGAGTTCCCAGCAGCAGCCGTCTGCAAATGTCGTCTGGCACGATGATACAGAGAACGACACGGATTTTGGCTCAGAATCTCCTTCGCCTTTGGAACAGCCATTGTTCCATGAATCATCCGAATCATCCAACGTTCAGGCACCAGAATCATCGGATCTTTCGGAGCAGCCTCTGTTTCCCGATCCCTTCCAGAGTCTGGATAAGCCCTTGTTCCCGGATCCTTTTCAGCCCCCCGAACACCTGCTGTTCCCCGATCCGGAAGCATCACTGCAGGCAAATCATTCTTCACAGCGGTCGCTGTTTTCCGGCGATAATCACTGGATGAATCATTCTGACAATACTGCAGATCAACGCATTGCCCCTGAATTGCTGATGGAGGATGACAACAGTGTTCCCGTTATTCAGGATGATGACGATGATACGCTGCCGCCAACGGATGATGAAGATACATCTTCGCCTGAATTCCCGTTGTTTGAGCATTGGAATGAACACATGGATGCGGCTTTGTCAGAAAGTGACGCCAATGCGGAACCTGTGACAAAGCCTCATGATTCCGATGATACAAGTGAACCCGGCAATGCCGAAAATCCGGATTTGATGGCGCCAATTCATGCAAAGCACATCAACGCACGGTTGCTGCAGGCCAGGGTCATTCATGCGAATTTCATTCAGGCCAGACTCATTCAGACATCACAGATCATTTCGGGCGATCCGATCGGGCTGTCGGATGAAGCAGAAATCATCCTTACCGAAGAATTCCGGCAAACTGAAGTTTATGCGGATTCTATTCAGGCCGACGTCGTTATGGCAGAAATAATATACGTATCATCGATGGATGTGCGGCATATTCGCATGAATAAACAGTTCTGTTCTCACAACATTTAACTTGCTTCAGTCTTCAGGATAATCCGGACTGCCTCTCGCAATAAGCAGCAGTGTATTGATTCTATATATATGTGTGTTGGTGTATTATAATAACCTACATTGTACTACATATAATTATATGTAACCATTAAGGGTTACCTCAGTCCCATTCCCGCCCGCCGACTCGCCGTCCAACCCAAAATTTCCAGCGAATTTGCACACTGCCCCCTTTCCGGTGTCAAACACCGTAAAAAAGCATCCCGATGTGCGTGGCATGCACAGAACTTCAGCATCAAAGTCCGCGTCCGGAAACCTTCGACACTGCAAACCGCCCCTCAGTCGTCTGTGCATTATGTCGGGGACTTAACGTCAGACAAAACCAGATGAATACATACGTACTCCAAAAGAGGAAGGACCATTCCTTCATCATAGTGATGCCATCGAGGGCGCGATTGTTTCACTTTCGTGTACGATTTTTTTTAGAATTGATGTGACACCGTCAAAATCATGGCCAGATCAATTAAAAATAAAACTCTGTACTGCCATAGAGTTGTTAAGCATGGAGCTTGGAGCTTTTATGAGTTGGAAGTTGGGAGTTGGAAGTTAATTATGTGGCTGGCGATAGTCAGTTGACAGGGGGCGAAATCCATATTCATCGTTCTTTAGAGAAAATCTTTGTAATTGCTTGCCAAAACTAACCACTAACCACTAAAAAAAGCTCAAACTAGCGTCAACACTATTGCCGTACATAGCTAAAAATAATTCCCTGTTATACGAGTGTGGATATTTTATTCGCCAATATTTGCAATTCTGAGCCTGGAGTACTGAATGCATTCTCAGATCTCAAAGCTCATAGCCGAGAAAGACATATTCATTGGAACATTGCATATCCACTGCAGTTAAACATAGTCCAAAAAAAAGATCATCCGAAGTGAAACAAATCCCATCTGACTGGCATCATGAGTGTGATGGATGCGGGGGACTGTCGTGATTGGATCATCTTTTGAATGAGAGGTGGATGATGATGTGGAAATTGTTTCGGTCGTTTATCGTTTTGGGATGTGTGTGGATGGACCTGATGGGATGTGCAGATCCCTGGCAGGTGGATGCATGCCGCAATCTCGAATCGCAGCACAATGAAGGGGATGTACAGGCATGTCCGGAGGTCAGCTGTCCTGCTGCAGAAGAGGCTGTCGCCTGTGATTGGCTGAGTAGTTTGATTTTTAGTCCAAAAACAGATGATTCCGGCAAATCTTCAGCCGGAGAGGGAATGCCGGTCAAAACGGATGCAGAAATGCATCAGATGATGACTGCAAAACACGGAAATATACAGAAAAAGCCGAATTCAAAGGCAGATTCAAATGGCCGGAATCGTGAAACTGTTGTGGCACTGAATTCGGACGTCCCGATGGCTGCCGGGTGTATCGATATCAATCTGGCGGACGAAAAGGAACTTTCGAGACTTCCCGGAGTCGGCCTGAGCAGGGCTCAGGCGATTGTGAATGCCCGCGAAAAACGTCCGTTCAAACGCAAGAAGGATATCATGCGGATTAAGGGAATAGGGGCCAAATCGTATCGTCGTATGGTGGATCAGATCTGCGATATTTCGGGATAAAAAAGGTGGCAGCGCGTATGCCCGCAGGGCATAGCGATGCCGAATGAGCCGTAGAGGTTTCCCATCGGGAAACCTCTAGGCGAATCCACAAAAACAAAATCAGAGTTCAGGGAGACGTTGAATCAGCTGACTCGCCGGTATGGTGTCGGAGAATTGTCGTTTGATTTCCTGGGCTTCCTGTTTTTTTCCATCGTTCAGGAATGAGAGTACGGACAGATAGTAGGCTTTTTCGGTCCAGATGCCTGTGCGTGATTCGCTGATGACCTGTGCCCACAGCTGGCGCGCCTGGGTGCCGCTGGCTTTAGTCATGGAGCGAGCACGGCCGAGTTCAACCAGAACTTCGTGGCGCGAGGCATCGGGGGCGATGTTTTGAAGTGGTTCGATGAGTTGAGCGGCTTTCGCGGCGTCACCGCGTTCGATGGCATGATTGCCGGCTTCGAGGGCAAGTCTGGTCATGCGCTGGCCGTATTTGGTCTTGAAGTCACCGAGGCTTTTGGACAGTTTGCTTACCTGCTGCGACAGTATGACGGCCAGTCGTTCGGAATGGCCTTTTTCGGCATAGGTCATGAGCTGATCCATCAGCGACAGAATGTCGGCATCCCGGCTCTGCTGTTCGTATCGTTTGAACAGCATCGAAATCGCATTTTCGCCGCGGCAGGCGGACAATTCACTGGCCATCAGATGTCCCAGAACTGCCGATGGATTGCTCAGGGAAGCATCTTCGGACAACAGGGTCAGCAATTTTAGATGATGGTCTGCATTGGCTTTGAGGTTGAGTTCCGGAAAACAGAATGCCTGTGACAGATTGGCTTGTCCGAACAGAGGAAGCGCGTTGACTGCCAATGCCGAGAAAAATGCTTTTTTCACATCCGGAGTGAGCTGCTCAAATTTTCCGTTCAGCGCATTTTCGATCAGGGTCAGTCGGTTTCTGGCAGCCAGATACTGCTTGTTCTGGATTTCGGAAATCATGAGGGCGATCTGGGCCTGCGGTGACATGAGTGCGGCGTCGGTGGTTTCGATTTGTCTGAGCAGGCTGGCAGAGGATTCTGCAATTTTGGGCATGTCGGATACGATGTCATCCCGGCATTGTTCGATGAATTTTCTGCATGCGGGCAATTTGAGGATATCTGTGCGGTCTTCGTTAAAGATGATTTCGTGGGCGAGCGGCTGGCGTTGTTCCGGAGCGAGCTTTTGGGCCCATTGCATGAGCTTGTCCCAGCGTTTGGTTTTTTCGGATTTGTCGTTCAGACCTTTTAAAATATCGAGATTGAGGCGAACGGCCATGAATGGATCTGCATTGGGGGGAAGTTTGCTTTCTGCCTGGATGCGGTAGTGATGCAGATCTTTGGTTGAAAGCATTTTCTGAACGGAATCGATGCGGGAGGAATAGGTGGCCGTCGTGACGGCGGCGACGATCCATTCGACGCAGGCCTGGGCTTCGACTTCCGGGCCGTTTCCGCCGGAACAGAGCAGATAGGCGCCTTCTTCGGAGTCCTTGACGCTTTGGGCTGAAGCCGGAGTGCAAAGCAGAATGGCTGAAGCAAGAATGGCTGAAGTGGTCAGATGTTTTATCGGATACATAAGAGCTCCCCTGAATCATCATAAAGTACTGCCTTGAGCAGTATCTGAGTGATTAACGCAAGTGTAAGCGCGGGTATTCTGCGCAATAAATATGTTTGTTCAATGCTTTAACTCTGATAGAATAGCAGAATACGTTTTGTTCCGTCCAGTGACAGAATACAAAATGTTAATATTACGGAAGACAGGGAAAGACAATGGCAGCGGAAAAAACTCCAAAAACTGAAACGAAGAAAACGCGTCGTCGTACGCCAAAGGAATCAGATTCTCCCATTCTGGAGAACGCAATTGACGAACAGGCTGCTGCAGCGAAGGATGATGCCGGCGAGAGTGTTTCTGCTGTTCCGGATTTACCGGACGTGCCTGAAAATGAGCGCGTCGCCAGGTATGATGTGATGATTACGAGTGAACGTCCGGGCTATAAGCCGCCGAAGGTTGCTTTCGGAACGATGGTGCAGCAGCTCGCTTTTCGTGGATTTGCCAATCCCGTCGATGAAGCGGTTGCCGAGACCTGGGTCGAGGTCTATTTTGAGCCCGGTCCGGCGGCGCATGAAGTGTTCCTCGAAAAGGAATACAGCAGTGAGGAACCTGTTTTTCATGAACTCGTCCTGCGTGTGCAGGATAAGCCGTTTTTCTGTGACTATACGGATACGCCCAATCGTCCGCTGTATTGGTGCATCGAGTTTCGCGGTTCGCGATTCAGGAATCCGCTGGGGGCATTCAGAAAACTGTTTCTGGATGCGTTCAGCCTGCGGATTGCAGTGAATTCCCGCGATGCGCAGCCTGCACCAGAGCATCGCGTCGTGCCCGAGGATGAATTGCCGCTGGAAAAGAAAAAACGTGAGCGCGGTGCAGGGCTGGCCGGTACGGATGTCGAAGAAATGTAGTCGGGATTATATCCGCTTCCCGTGAGGAGTGGATAGCACTCGCATATATATAATGATAAAACACCTGCATCGTTATGAATGCAGTAACTTCCATTTAAAAAGAAGGAATTGGTATGGGTGCTTTAATGATTTTAATTGGTATTATCGGTTTGATTGTCGCCGTGGTATTTTTCTTCAAACGCATGAGCGCAACCAAACGTCTCGATCAGCTTTGCGGTGCCGGCAAGCAGAAACTCGGGGAACTTCTTCCCGTCCTTAAGGAAACGAAGGAATCCCTGGGTGAAATCGGTGATGATGGCGCAATAAAAGAAAGCGTTACCGTAATGGGAACGCCCAAATGCGACAAACCGCTCACCAGCCCGATCGGTGGTCTTCCCTGTCTGTATTACAGCTACCGGGTCACACTCAAAACGACCGAGGTTTATTACGAGAACGATGCCAACGGACATCAGCAGCGCCGTGAAAGAACACACGAAGAAACGCTCGATTCCGGTTCAAGCACTGTTCCGAGCTTTACCATCGACGACGGCACGGGTTCTATCGTCGTCGAACCGCAGGATGGTAAATTCGAAAATCTGATTAAATCGGTCGATAAATCCGAGCGGAACTTCCAGAATCCGGGCATGTTCAATGGTTCCATGATGAATATCGGCAATCTGTCGATCAATGTCGGCAATCGTTTCGGCAACATGGGAATGGGCCAGAACATGAGCGTCGATCCCAATATGTCGACTGCCAATAATGTTGCCGCCGGTATTGCTGCCGCCGCCGCCGGTGTTGCCGTTGCCGCAAGTATGGCTGCCGGCAATAATATGAGCATGAACAACATGAACGGTCCGCGCCCCGAAATGATCAAGTACTCCGAAGAGATCATGGGTCTCGATCGCAACCTCACCGTTATCGGTACTGTCTGCGACAACATGGGTGATTTCCGTCTGCGCGGCACTTCCAAGAATAAACTCATTATCTCGACAAAATCTGCCGATGATATGCTCGCCGATACAAAAAAGGACATCAAAACCTCCGGTATCGTTGCCATCGCAGCCGGTGCGATCGGCCTGATCCTCCTCATCGTCGGTCTTATCCTCTAATTTGCAGACAATCCTGCGAGCCTCCCTTTGGGGAGGCTTTTTTTTGAGCTTTTTGAGGGGGCAGCGCCCCCTGCGGCGCTATTTGCGGGCAAATACGCGCCTACCCCCTATGCGGGGGGCGG
>JAFRYG010000187.1 GCA_017441205.1 Pseudomonadota bacterium | reverse complement strand
CTCGCAGGAAATATCCCTCCGAAAGCTGTCTTTTGCGGAGGCATTGCCCCATATTCTGGCTCAACAACTGACGATGTCGCATGCACCGGAGGCATTCAGAAGACAGCAATTCAGGGCGATAACTGGCTGGTTATCCGGGATTCCCTGCTATATCCTTGAGATGAGCTGCGACACGCGCCAGGATGCTGAAGCTGGGATTTGCCGTTTAAAACAATTAGCAATTGGTGATAGCTTATAGCTTATAGCTTATAGCTTTTAGAAGAAAAGGAATGACCTGAAAACCGGAATTGGACTGAGAACAGGAAATGCCAGAGACATTCCAGGGAACGTCTGTATTATTGTGTAATGGTTAGTGAATAGTGAATATGAATGGAGCATCGAGAATACATTCACTACTCCAAGCACTAAGCTCAAGCTCCAAGCCCTGAATTGCAAATGTTCACGAACAAAAAATCCACACTCGTATAACAGAGCCTAATGAGTGGAGACGGGCTCTGATTTGGTGCTGATGATTTTGAGTTCCAGCAATTCGGCAATTAATGATTGGAGGTCAGCATCGACCTGTTGTTCATCGACTCCGTCGAAAGCCTGGAGAGCATCGTCGATGATTTGTGAGGGTTCTGTGCCTTCGATCAATTTTTCGAGGAAAAAGCGAGCCGTTCCGTTGAGTGAAAAGTAGGCATTCTGATTGAGATCGAGGACGACGAGGGAATCATCGACTGGCTGCAGATCGACATTTGGTGAAAGCATATAGGGCATAATCGTTTCCAGACAGGCAGATAGAACACTGAGGCACCGACGTGAATCACCATTATAAAATAAAACGCTGCGTATTGCGAGGCAATAGCAGCGTTCAGGGCGAAGCGTATTTTGTGCTGCCGCGGCAGCACAAAATAGCGAGCTAACAACCGGTCAAAACCAGATACTGAGAAGTTTTGAGTGAGTTATCCTCCTCGTTGCATTCGGTATATTCAGGCAATCCTGTATTTGCGGCATCATCCACGGTAAAGACGGCTTTGTAGCCCGTAATATCTGTGAGCTGAATGGATGTCTCAGAGATGCTGCCATCGACGATCGGATAGACAGTTTTCTGATCCCAGTCAAACGTCAGATTATCTTTTGCATTGATGGCCAATCCGGAATGACTTGCAGTACCGATGTAATATTTCTGGCTTCCATCGGGGGATTCCAGGTAGAAAGAAACCTGAATCTGACCTGTAATATCCTTGTCGCCGAGATTTGCGATCGTTGCCTGAAGTCCCAGGGTAACCGGCGAGCTCTTGCAATGCGTTTTGTCTTCGACCAGGAGACCGGGTACGAAGTTGGGCTGATTGTAGAAGCCCTCGGGCGGAACGTTGGCGCGGTAATTGTTGAGCCGTTTGTTGAGCCAGTTAGCTTCTTCGTGAACAGGTACGGTGCCATCATCATTGATATTTGTGACGTGATAGCTGTGCTGGTTCCAGATCTTGCGTGCGGGCACCCATTTTCCGTAGGTATCGCCATAAACGGTCACGCCGAGGCGATCGTGATGATAGGAGCCTTTTGCCTCACTGACGACGACGATTTCGGTCTGTCCGTCGCCATCGACATCGACGATGAGCGGGTAATCGATAACGGTTCCAGACGTGCTGTAATCCCACCAGAGTTCTTTTCCTGTTGTTCCGTCATAAATGCGCAGTTTTTGCTGATCGCGATAGACGACTTCGGCTTTGCCGTCCGCTTCGAAATCGAACACCGCAGCACCTGTCCGATAGGAGCTGGCATCATCTGTAGCGGATGACCACATGATCTCACCGGTATTGCCTTTGAATACGGCGAATTTGGAACCGCCGGCGACACCGATATCCTTTTGTCCGTCGCCATCGAAATCGGCGATAACCGGATTGCCGCCGCCGCCGCCGGGATGTGATTTCTCCCAGATTTTCTTCTGTGACCACGTGGAACCATTTTTATAGACCTTCCAGACGCTGACGCTGCCGCTGGAAGCGCTCGAGGCTTTGACGCGAACGATTTCGGGAACGAGTTCACCCGCTTCTCCGGCATCCGGGAGCAGATCTGCAACAGCAGCATATCCCCAGCCATTGCTGGCAGAATCATCCAGAATGACATTGCAGTCCTTATCATAGAACTTATCTACGATGATTTCGCTCTCGCCGTCCTGATCGAGATCGGCAACGGCAAACATGTAGTGGTACCAGGCATGGAACTGTCCCATCTTCATTTTGCAGTGCCAATCGGACAAATTGTCACCATTGATAATACCGCGCGTGGTGATGATATCGGGCGTGCCGTTCTCATCAAGATCAGCAACGGTGGGATGGAGATCTGCCCAATACTTGCCGCCATTTTCTGTCAATTCGCTGATGGGCAGTTTGATCAAGGCTTTCTGGTTCCATTTAAATCCACCGTCTCCGTCATCGACGAGGTTCATAATGTAGAGACCTGTCGTATCGTTTTTAGCGGTAGCAGAAGGAACAAGGACTTCGATTTTGCCATCGTTGTCGATATCGGCAACAGCAATATCGTTGTGTTTGTTGAATACGGTGCTTGTGGTAATGCTCGTGGCCTTGCCGGTTTTTCCATCGACAGCAGAGAGCTTGTAACTGTTGTTGGTAAAGATAATTTCGGGAATACCGTCGCCCGTCAGATCTGCGACGACCGGGAACGAAACGACAGCATCGTTGTAATGCCATTTAATCGTCGGTTTGATAGCTTCAAATTCCGGGATGGTGAAGCATGCCTGGGGATCGCTCGTAATGGGCACACAGGTTCCGTATTCGGCGAGTTCCGGAATATCGCAGTAATCCCAGATTGGACAGTCGGAATCCTTGGTGCAGCCTTCGCCCGGTTTGATACAAACGCCGGCCGTCGTGCAGATTTCAGTACCGACGCAGCAGGATTCGCGATTGATATCATTCCCCGGTTTTGTACAGAGCGTCCCGGATTCGCAGACTTTGTGACAAAGTCCGTCATCTCCGCATTTCCCCTCGGCACAATTTTCGGGTGTACAGGGTTCACAGAAACCGAATTTTTCGGATTCCGAATTGAGATTGCAAACGCCGGTGCGGCAGAAATAATCGACATTATCGCAGGGTTCGCAGGCATTGGTGAGCTGATCACAGACCTTGTGACAATTGATGAGACTGGGATCGTCATTGACATCGACACAAGGTTCGCATTTTCCCGTCGTTTGGCTGCAAACCATATTGCAATTCTTTTCGCTGCCGGTTTCGACACATTTCTCGCAAACACCCTCGACACAGATACCGCGTTCGACAGTGACGCATTCTGCGTCGGTATTGCAGGGCTCACAGCGGCCTGTCGTTTCGTTGCAAACGCCGCCGATGCAATTCGTTGTGACATCGCATTTTTCGCATTTGAAAGTACCGGAAGCAACCTTGGCAGTGCATTTTCCGGCGGCGAAAGCGGCTTCATCGCAGCACACAGCAGCCTGTGGATCCGTGCATTGCTCAGTATTCTGACGATCCGTACATTCCACGCACTGATTGTGAGGATTACAGTCACTTCCCTGCGCACAATCCTGAGCAGTGATACATTCGACACAGCTTCCGGCTTTGGCTTCGTAACTGCCATCTTCGGGGACGCAAATGGGTTTTGTGGAATCCTTTTTGGCACACTGAGCGTTGCCGACTGCAATATCGGTAATATCGCAGGCAACGCAGCGGTAGGCCAGTTCGGAGGCTGAATCAAGATTGCAGATAGGAGCAGCGGCATTCGCATTACACTGGGTTTTGACCGCATCATCATCGCATTCGACGCAGGTATTCTGGACTTCAGCCACTGCCCTGTCATCGGCGCATACCTGAGAGAGAACGCCATTTTTGGTCACGTTCAGGCAGCTTTCGTCGATGCCGGTATCGGCATCAGCAGGCGCAGGAATACATTCCACGCAAAAATGCGCTTTTGGACTCGGTTTGGACGCACAATACAACAAATTGATGCCATCCTCAGAAACCTTTCCCTCGCAGTCTTTGGCTTTAACCAGCGGATTTTCTCCGGGATTGCATTCATAACACTGATTGGCATATCCGGGATCATCATCCACTGCGCAAACCGGGGTGACGACATCATTTTTGGTTTTGTCCTTGCAGTTATCATCCTGTGTGGCCGGATTACAGGGAACGCAGGTATTCTTGTTAACACCTTCGAGTGCGCATACGGGTTTGTCGGGATTTTTGCAGTCTTCGTCCTTTTCGCATTCCTTGCATACATTGTCGACGCATACGCCGTTGGGACAGTCTTCGCTGCTGTGGCAGTTCCCGCATTTATTGTTTTCGCAGAACAACATCCCTGCCGGACAATCCGAAACCTCCAGACATTCCACACAAGCCCCGCTTTCTGTATTGCAGAGATCGAATGCGCCTTCTTTTGCCTTGCATTGATCGCTGCTGGTGCAGGGAACACAGACATTGGCTTCTCCATCTTCTGCAGAAAGATGACAAATCGGAGAGGCTGCATCTGACGTACACTGATCGGCACTCGTATCGCTGTCGCATGCGACGCATCTGTTATTTGCAGAGTCCTCGCTATTTTCGAGGCAAATGGGTTTGGTAGGATCCAGCTTCTGGCAGCCCTCATTGAAAACTTCGTTTTCGGTCCGCACGCATGCCACACAGACATGTTTTGCATCATCGCAGATGGGGGTTGGTGCTGCGCAGTTGTCTTCCTGCGTTGCTCCATTGCACTGGACACAGACGTGATTCTGCAAATCACAGGCTGGTTTTGATGCATCCTTACACTCCGCATCACTATTGCATTCAACGCATTGTCCCTGATCCGAACATACGAGATCACCATTACACGGGATAGTATCATTGCAAACGACGCACATATTGGCATTGCTGCCCGTCTCTTCACAGAATTCCCCTTCCCCCGTGCAGGGATGCGTGTCATCGCATTGTTTACAGATATTATCGATACAAACATCGGAGGTGCAGTCTCCGGCATTTTCGCATTCTACACACTGCCCTGCCTTGTCTCCGGCGGACATGCAAACGGGTGTCTCTTTGCTGACTTCCGGACATTTATTCTCGCCTTCGGGCAAATTTTTGCAGGGTTCACAATTACCATTGGACAGGTTGCAGATGGGGCTGGCTGCATCCGTGCATTCGCTGTGCTGAGTACAGCCTTTGCATTCATGTTTTTGTGTATTGCATACACCGACGGGACAATCGGAATCCGCATTGCATTCGACACAGCGGTTATTTTCGGTATCGCAGACGCCCTGCGCACAATCCGGATCGACGACGCATTCCACGCAAAGATGTTTGGCTGTATCGCATACGCCACTCGGACAATCTGCATTGGATTCGCAGGCGATCTGACGACAGATATGATTGTCACAAATGCCTTTGGGACAGTCTTTGTCCGTTTCGCATGCTGAAGTACAGACATGGGCATTCTTATCGCAAACCGGAGTATCCGGATTCAGGCAGTCAGAATCCTGAACGCATTCCACGCAGGTTCCCGATACAGGATCACAAACGCCCGACACACATGGGATATCTGATGAACAACGGTCATTGACCGTGTTATGATGAATATAACTCGAGGGAACGTCTTCACATCCGATGAGACCAAAGGATGCAAGGCTCAAAAGAATAAAAATTTTTCTCTGGGTCATTGCTTTACCTAAGATAGCTGTATAAGCTGTCGTTGTGAACAAATGAGGCAAACACTACGAATCATTTTGCTTCATTATGTATTGAAAAACGGATATATTTCATAAATATATCCGAATAAACCGATCTGCATCATAGCAGACCAGAATTTGAAATCAAGATAATGAAGCACATCTGGTTTTTGTTATTTTGAGGAAGTCGGCTATTTGCAAAAGAATCTGCAAACAATTTCTTTTGCAAATACGCCTTCCTTCGGCGCTATGGTTACAGGCAGCAGCCTGTAACCATACGCGCCTGCATTATTTTTTGCGGGGCTCTGCCCCGCAACGCCCCGGATCCATCATCCGGATAACTGTGAAAAGATCCGTAAATTCTTCGGCAAATGATGCGTCTATTTCTTTACGCAATGGCCGTCCGCGCATTTTCTTCCGACAGATGCACAATCAGCCCATTCCAGCCATTCATTTTTGCCACAGAACTCGATTTTATCACCATGGCACCGAACAGTTTTGAAGTCGCAGACCTTGTCGACACACTTTGCCGTAGTTACTGATTTTTCTGTATTTTCGAGACAAATCTGACTGGATTTGCTGCAATCTTTATCTGTTATCCACTTATGATCATCTGTACATTTCTGCAAAACATCTCCATTGCATTTTTGCGGAGTGATGAGAGCAAAACATACCTGCAGCGCAGCTTTATCTGCGCATATATAATTGGTATATTCGATATCCAGCTCTCGCTGACAGCTCTCATTACTCTGACAGGTCATGACCTCAAAACCTCCCATATTATTACATCGGACAACGTCATTTTTCGCACAAAAGAGTCCACCGAAAGTATAATTGGAAGACTGACAGATCTGATTTTTACAAACCCATCCTTCATTTGGATCGCATGTCTGATTTTTGCCGCATGGATCCTGTTCCCAAGCTCCATTCTTACAAATCCGGCGGCCATGGTTATCACAAAGATATGCGCCTTCCTCGCATCTGCATTTGCCCTGTTTTTCGTCGCAAATCATTGTATCATCACAGGTTTCGACGTTTTCTTTCCAGATATTATTCTCACATCTGCTCAGCACCTTGCCATTACAGGATGCAGTGCCATTTTTACAGGCACAATAAGCTTTATTGTTCTCAGTTATACATCCATCTGTACAATCCGTAGACTTGTCCCAGCCATAATAAGTCAAGGTCTTATTCTGGGGATCTAAATTTTTGATCGTGCAGATTTCAACACTCTTTCCATCTTCGGAACATCTGGTATTGCCCTGGCTGCAGGCGCATCCCCTCCGACTGGTATTGGCGACACAACTTTTTTTTGCATCAATTGAAGATGACTTGCTGCAATCCTCCACATCACTCCACTGATCGTCCTTACAAACCTGGAGCATTCCCTCTTCGGTACACTGGAAGGCACCATTGGAACACAGATGACAAACCGCGACATCAGGTTCGTCATTGCAGCCATACTCGCACACATCGCCTTTGAACCATTCGCCGCCAATACACGCCTGAACAAATTCCTGCTTATTGTCCTTACCGCATTGCCTGGCCCCATCCGTACACTGGCATTTTCCTCCGCTGCAGCTGAAACGGCGTTCGCAATTCTGCGGTTCCCCCATCATGCCATTGCTCTGGCAAATCTGAACCTTCTGATCCTTCGTGCATTGCGTCATGCCTTCGACACAAAAGGGAACACATGCATTTTCATCGCAGTATTTGCCTTCATCGCAAGAGAATACCTCGCTCCCCCACTGACCATCGTGGCAACGCGAATAAGTCCTCCGCGTTTCGTCTGTTTCATCGCATCGTATGTCTGAATCCTCGCAAATGCTCTGCGGTTTGCACCGCGCATCGCCATCCTGTTCTGTACATACAGAATTATCCGGGCACGACGTGGATTCAGCCGACCAATGTCCATCTTCGCAAACGAAATATTTCGTTTCACCATCACATTTTTTGCTTCCAGTTATGCAATCGGCAGAGCACTCGCCGGGCACGGTAATGAATTTACCATTGCTGCACTTTTCAAGTATGCCCTCATTGCATCTGGTTTCGCCATTTGGCACACCATCACAGGAAGCCAGCGTACACATATCATTCTCACAGATACCGCCAGGGCATTCTTCCCTGCTGAGCTTGCCGTCAGTGCACGAAACGAGCGCAGAATCATCGCAATAGCTTTCTCCGCTGCTCAGGATTACATCATTTATTTCGCATCCCTTAAGGCAGGCAGGCTCACCATCCCTGATGCCGCATATTTCCCCTTTTACGCATTTTTCTTTGCTCAAAAAGTGATCACGGCAAACATAAAGGATACCGTCAGTGCATTTATTATCTTCATCACTGCAGCTGTCAACGCATGTTGCCTTGCCACCAATTTTGGCGCAGATTTTTCCTTCATTATCGCAAGGAATCTCAGTAAATTCATTATTTGCACATACCTTCAGGGTATTGCCATTACACTGATTTTCGAAACCGGCACATACATCTTCATCTTTTTGGGACGCAGTGAGAATTTTGCAGTAAGGCACATAAGCGCCTTCCGTGACGCATTCAAACTGTTTGGTCGGACAACGATTCTGCCCGAACGCATCATTAAAAATATAGTGTCTGCATAAAACACTTTCGTCGCCGTCCATCGGACAATCCGGACATCCCTCGGGATAACAGATGTAGTCGTTGGGAAGCTGAATGAATTGCAGAGGTTCGGAAGAACTGCCGCATTCTTTGGCCAGATCATTACCATCCTGCAGGGTACAGCCCGCAGCCATCCACGCAATCATTATCCAGAATATGTGTTTTTTCATGTTCCATGCTCCACG
>JAFRYG010000186.1 GCA_017441205.1 Pseudomonadota bacterium | reverse complement strand
TGGGGCATCCCCTACGGGGATTGATTTTGGTGCATTTCATTTGTCCCCCGGTAGCCGCTACGCGCCAACCGGGGGCTACTAAACATGAAGTCCTACGGACTTCTTTTGATATGCTCATTAACCATGTCCATAACAATAACAGTCATTTGCCCGTCGGTGAGCTGTATTACCGCGGATGCAGCTCTCACGGACAAACAAAATAGGATGCGGCGCGTATTGGCAAACAGCCAATAGCGCCGCCAAGGGCGCGCGTATCGTCCAGATAGCGCGCCAACAAAAAAACGTCTAATTAAAGACATATTACGATGAATAAAGGATAGGAATATGAAACGACTCATCATTGCCATTTTTTCGGCACTTGCAATTTCGGGCTGCATGGAATCCGGAAACAGTCATGGCGTAGCCAACGTCGATCTGGAGGCATCCATTGTCTCCCAAAAATTCGAAAATGGAGTCCACACGACGGAATCCGGGGACAAGATCAAACTCACATCCCTGGTTTTTGAGATTGAATCCATAGAGATTGCCGCCATCACGACGCAAACCGACGGAAAAGCCGTTGAATTTGACCCGGACAATCCGCCGGCCCCCTACACCAACTGCCACAACGGCCACTGCCATTCGACAGAATCGAGCAATATTTATACTTACGAAGAAATCAAGGCAGCACTGAGCGGCGGTTCGATCACCTCGGAAAGTATCAAGGCTGACGTGGAAAAAGAACTGACGTTCACTGCGTTCAATACCCCGGTATCACTGCCTGCTGTCGAAATTCCTCTCGAACTCGGTACGTACCAGCAGCTTCGCGTCAACGTCGGGCATGTCACGCTGACGGCACAGAACACGACGACCGGCCAGGAAATCAAGCTGAGCAATGTCCATTCGGAAGAGGATCATGATCACGAGGGAGAACATGAGGATCATGATCACGACCATGAACACGAAGGCGAACATACTCATGGTTTTTCCGTCTCGCATCCCATCAGCATTCAGGTGACCAGGAACGGCGATTATCAGCAGGATCTCGACTTTGTCCTGGAGCTGGATGCGCATTTTCTGGATGAACTGTCCGATGCGGATTTCAGTGAACTCGTCAAAGCCCATACGACCCTTGAACCTGCGGATGAATCGCATGACCACCACTAATCCTCTCATTTGCAAAGACCTCGTCTTTGGCTATCGGACCGGTCTCAGACCTGCCCTCAACTGGCAGACTGAACCGGGGCAGTTCTGGGCCATTATCGGCGACAACGGGTGCGGTAAAACGACCTTGTTCAGGACGATTCTTGGACAACTCAGCCCCCTCTCGGGCCGCGTTATTATCGACGGCAGCCGGGCTTATGTAGCGCAGCTCGGCGAACTTGCTGCGACCATGCCGGCCCGTGTCACGGATGTCGTTGCCATCGGCCTTGAACATGGGCTGTCGGGGCTGAAACCATTTTATGCCCTGAGGAATCGCCGGTGCATTCAAAGCGCGCTCGAAAAATTTGATCTTCTGGGAATGAAAAAACGCCAGTTCAGCGAACTCTCCCAAGGTGAAAAGCAGCGCGTTCAGCTGGCGCAGGCGACCGTGAGGGATATTTCCCTTTTGATGCTGGACGAAGCAACATCCGGGATGGATCCGCGACATGCAGCAGAATCTTTCAGAATACTCAGTGAACTGGTTCAAACAAAGTCGCTGTGCGTCGCGGCAATCTCGCATTCGATGGCATTTCACCATGATTATATCACACATGTTCTGGCATTTACGGACGATGGTTTTCTGATGGGACCGCGCGACGAAATACTGTCACAGATTCGGTAAATGATATGGAAAAGATTGAATTATTCTTTGAGAACTGGGAATTTTTCCGCGAAGCAGCCTTGAGCGGTGCCATTTCGGGAGCATTGCTCGGTGCGCTCGGCATTTATATTCTGCTTGGGCGCATCGTTTTTTTAAGTGCTGCACTTGCGCAGACATCCAGTGTCGGCGTTGCTCTGGCAATCTGGCTGACGGCACTGCTTGGGTTTAGTCACGAAAATACGCCGTTTCTGCTCGATCCCGTTATCTTCAGCATGATTTTTACGATTGGGATTCTGGCGCTCATATCAAAAGGTCTCCGTCATACAAAATCGCCGGATGCCGCACTGGCGGCATTGTATCTGTGCGGCGCAGCAGGAACGATTCTGATTGGCACACAGATCATTCACGAAATCCAGGACATACAACAGCTGCTTACCGGCAATGCAGTACTTGTGGAACACAGCGATTTTATGCTGCTCATCATCATATCCATTCTCATTCTGGGATTATTTGGATATGCACACCGGGGATTTGAAGCATCGACATTCTGGCCCGACAATTCGCGGGTTGCCGGCTTTCCCGTCACGGCATTCAATCTGATAAAGTATGCCGCCATTGCCATCGCCATTGCCATCACGACGCGCATGATGGGGGCTCTGCCCGTATTTGCCCTCACCTGTCTGCCGGCAATGGCAGTAAGAAAAGCTCCGAATCTGCGCACGATGTTTTATCTGGCGATGATTGTGGGGTCATTTGTTGGTTTTGCCGGATACGTCATTGCTTTCGCAGCGGATTTCCCCGTTGGTCCGACGCAGGCCATCACCGCACTCATCTGCGTTCTCCTGTCTCTTACAATTTCCGGGATAATTGGGCTTATCCAAAAGCTCCGCAGCAAAATCCGCCCGGAATCCATTGCATCCTGATGATACAAAGGAGGTAACATGTTTAAAAAAGCACTGTTTGTTTTGTTCTTCTTATTGCTTCCCTCTATTGCATTTGCCGAAGTACATATCGTCGCAACACTCCCGACGTTGGCCGCTCTGGCCAAAGAAATCGCCGAACCGAATGCAGTGATCGATCAACTGGCATCGAATGCAGAAGACCCGCACTTCGTCAATCCGCGCCCTGACTATATTCTCAAAGTCAGCCGCGCCGATTTACTGATCTATAATGGAATGGAACTCGAAATCGGCTGGCTTCCGGCAATTCAAAAAAACGCTCGCAATGCCAAAGTCATGGATGGTGAATCCGGGGCACTGGATGCCTCTAAATATATTCAACCGCTCGATGTTCCGACAGGAAAAGTGGATCGCTCTATGGGAGATATCCACGCCCAGGGAAATCCACACTATCTCTATGCGCTCCCCAATGCCATCCTCGTCGCGGGTGCAATTGCCGATCGTTTGTCGAACCTCGATCCCGATCATCGCGAAGGATATCAGCAGCGCCTAAAAGCATTCATCAGCAAAGCCAACGAAATCGATAAAAAGTGGAAAAGCAAAGCGGATGCCCTTGCAGAAGCCGATCGCACAGTCGCTGCCTACCATGATTCCATGATTTATCTCTGCAACTGGCTCAGTCTGAAGCAAACGGCCACCATCGAATCCAAACCCGGCGTTGCCCCGGGACCATCACATATTGCCAAATTGACAGCGCAGCTCAAAGCTGCGCCAGTCCACGCTATTTTGCAGGAATCGTATCAGCCGCGCGCAACGAGCGACAAGATTGCCGAGCTGACCAAAACCAAAGTCGTTATCATCAAACCGGGACCATCGCCCAAACAAACTTACTTCGAATATATCGAGGAAATGCTGGCAAACCTGTTTTAGCCAGAAATTCCATCATTTAAGCTGATAATTCTCAAGCCCCAGGCAGGCGTCGACGTTGTGCAGGAACTCATCCGTCAGACAAACGCCATGGGGCAGACGCATCTGCGCATCGACAGAACCGCTCTCGAATTTCAGATACGTCAGCGTATTGCCCTGATTGGCTGGTTCAGAAAGCAATGAACGGAGCTTTTCGATATCTTCGGGTTTGTGCGACTCGTCGATCCTGAACTGAATATGCGTCACGCGGCGCGCCCGGACATCCGAGAGCAGTTCCACACTATCGACCATGATTTCGGCCTTTCGGGAGTCCTCCTCCCCATCGCTCTCGCCCTCAATTTTAAGCGAGCCCGTAATCATCACCGGCTTGTCCGTATGGAAAATATCTTCACCAATGCGTTCGAGCGTCTTCTGGAAACACACGAACGACACCTGCCCGGTCAAATCCTCAATAATACCGCTGGCGAGTTTGAATCCGGATTTGGTCGTGCGAACAGAAGATGATTTGAGCAAACCGCAGACGATGACTTTTGTCCGTTCGGGAAAATTGATCAAATCGTTCGTGTGATGGGA
>JAFRYG010000185.1 GCA_017441205.1 Pseudomonadota bacterium | reverse complement strand
CCAAATAAATTCCTTGAAAAAATCTCTCAAAACGAGGACAAACACCCAGTTTGTTGGGCAATTCAGCCCGTCATATCTGTCTGATAAGGATTGTTCATGCGATATTCACAAACGCTCATTCCCACACGCAAAGAAACCCCGGTAGATGCCGAACTACCCAGCCATCGTCTGATGCTTCGCGCCGGTTATATCGAACAGCTTACCGCAGGCGTCTATACCCTGCTCCCGCTCGCCAACCGCAGCGTCCAGAAAATCTGCCAAATTGTTCGCGAAGAACTCAATGCCGCAGGCGCTCAGGAAATCTTGCTTCCTATGGTCCAGCCTGCCGAAATCTGGAAACAATCGGGCCGTTGGGATCATTACGGAAAAGAACTCCTTCGTTTTAAGGATCGCAAAGATCAGGAATTCTGCCTTAGCCCTACGCACGAAGAAGGCGTTACCGATCTGGCCAGACGACATATCCGCTCCTATCGCGACATGCCCCAAAATCTCTATCAGATTCAGGTTAAATTCCGCGATGAACTGCGCCCCCGTGGCGGTTTGATGCGCGGCCGCGAATTCATGATGAAGGATGGCTATTCGTTCGATGTCAGCTTTGAAGCTGCTGAAGAATCCTATCAGAAGATGTATCAGGCATATTCGCGGATTTTCAAGCGCTGTGGTCTGTCATTCCGCGCTGTCGAAGCGGATTCGGGCAATATCGGCGGTTCCCATAGCCATGAATTCCAGGTTCTGGCTCAGACTGGTGAAGATCGCATCCTGTCGTGTCCCAAATGTGGCTATGCAGCCAACGAAGAAAAGGCCGAAGTCAAAAGAACGGTCTCCATGACAAAATTCGAGATCGATGCCAACACACCAGCCCGCGAAGAAGTCCATACCCCCGGCCAGCACAGCATCGACGAAGTCGCCGCATTCCTGAAAATCAAGCCGGAACAGTCGATCAAAACCCTGGTCTATCTGGCCGATGCCAAACCTGTCGTCGTTCTTTTGCGCGGTAACGAAAACCTGAACGAAATCAAGCTCACCCGGGTCCTCGGCTGTGAAACGCTGGTCATGGCAAGTGATACCGCCATCCAGGAAGTCATGGGGGCTGAAGTCGGTTCCCTCGGTCCCTGCGGCGTTAAGATCCCTGTCTATGCAGATCTGAATGTTGCAACGATGCATGACTGCGTCTGCGGCGCCAATCATACAGATTATCACTTTATCCACATTGAACCAGGCCGTGATTTCCAGGTCACAGCCATCGAAGATCTCGTTCTGGCCGAAGAAGGCGATGCATGTCCGCACTGTGGCGAAAGTTTGCAGGCATTCAAAGGAATTGAGGTTGGCCACGTTTTCCTGCTCGGAACCAAATACAGTGATCCCATGGGGGCAACCTATCTGGACGCAGCCGGCGATTCACATCCCTGCGTCATGGGTTGCTATGGTATCGGAATCACTCGTGTCCTCGCTGCAGCTATCGAACAATACAACGACGAAAACGGCATCAATCTGCCCACAGTCATTGCTCCGTTCCACGTCATCATCGCACCGATGCTCATGAAAAATGAAACAGTCGTTGCAGCTGCAGAAAAGATCTACGCCGAACTCGAAGCAGCCGGAATTGAATGTCTCTATGATGATCGCGATGTCCGCGCAGGCGTCAAATTCAAAGACGATGATCTCCTCGGCGTTCCCTACCGCATTACGATCGGCGAACGCAATCTCAAGGAAGGCATGGTCGAATTCAAGCATCGCGCAGATGCCGACAACACCAAAGTTTCTGTCGATGAAATCGTCGAATTCGTCAAACAGAAAGTTCTGGCCGATCTTCAGGCTGTCCGCAGTTAATTCAGGATCGCGCAATTCTGCGCGATGCCATCTGAACCAAACAAAAAGAGCCGCCAGATTGGGCGGCTCTTTTTGTTTGTGGCTTCAATTTTATTCCGTCTCAGGACACTGCATAAACTTGGCGTCTTCTGCGGCCTGGTTGCACTCCTTGGTACCGCCGCCATTGTCCTTGTTATAATAAACACAGAAGTGACCACCTGGTTTCCAGGCATCTTCTCTGGCTTTTTTATTATTTGTAATATTCTTTGAAGCCTCAGGTCTGTTGTTGGGTGAAGCTTTATCACAAGGTTTATCGGGACTCTGACCACCTCGCAGTGAGCCATGGGGACGAAGATGGAAACCACATGCGACCCAAAGCCCATCCTTGACTTTTACGGCACCCGGACGGCCCTTCCAGCTCCAGGAACTGCCATGAGACCAATAATCATAATCATCAGGAGCTTTACCCGGATTTACGATGCTTTTCATCGTATCGACGGCCGCCTTATCGTTCGGCGAGCAGTCGGAATGATAACCCAGACTTGGGGTATGCCAGCTAATCGTAAATCTCTTGCCGGTTTGGAGATCGACGAGATCTTTTGGATGGAAACCGCTCTTGTGATTTTGCTGGAGAAATCTATTGCTGGCATAGGTCAACCCACCGGGGCCAACTTCACCATATTTAAGTGAACCAGAAGATTTTTTCTTGATACCAGCTTTATCCAGGCTCTTCTTTCCAAATTTACCGTCAGCCTCCAGACCATTATTCTTCTGCCAGGAAGCTATTGCCTGAACTGAAGTTTCATCAAACAGACCTGTTTGTGCTGTTCCGACGGCCGCCTGAATTTCTTTCCAAATAGTTACATTATTCTTCCTGTTGTACTCGATAGCAGACTCGACCTGAGTTGAGTTGAGAAGCTTCTCGCCGCTATCATTCTTTGGCGGTTCAGGTGTCGTTGACTTAGGCGGCTCAGGCGTCTCTGTCTTTTGATTCTGAGGCGTCTCTGTGTTCTGTGCTCCACCTGTAATGGCGGCATAGGTCGCATCGTCACATTTGCCGTTTGCCGGCAGACCATGGCTCTTCTGCCAGTCGCGGATTTTCCGGGCAGTATTCTTTCCAGGTTTGCCATCTGCAGTTGTTCCAACAGCTTTCTGAATGACTTTCCATTGCGCTGATGAAAAACCTGCTGCTTTGTTAAAGGCTATAGCCGAAGACTCATTATAGCTGTCTTCTTCTTTTAAAGGCTCTGCCTTTGGGGGTTCCTGCTGAGGTGTCTGCGCATTTCCTCCGGTCTTGGTATACTGCTTACATACATAGGCAGTCTGATTCTTGTAAATGGTTTGAAGCCAACCATTCTGGTCACTCGAATATGAAAATGTCTCGCCTTTATTCAGTCTGCCCAACAGTTTTTTCTTGGTACTCGGACCTGACCTGACATTGACACTACTCGCTGAAACTGTCGCCTGTTCCATGATGTTCCTCCTTTATTAGTTATAAACAAATCGACTCACACAAAATCACAATATCATTATAGTGTATAATTACATCTGTCTGCAATTTTTTTAAAAAAATTTTTACATGTAACTCATTACATTTGTTGACGATTTTATCCATAACTTCGGTACGCAGCTTTATCGTTCATAGATGAAGGTTTCATCGTGTTCACATAATGGAATTGCCGCAGTTCCGACCGCCAACTGACTGCCAAAACATATTGAGAAATGGGACTGTTCATGTATAATTGCTGGCCGTTTTGAGCGCTCTGTGCTGCATGGAATCCCGTATGGCAATTCCTCAGAAGCAAAGAGTGCAGCGCTGGAATCTGCCGGAGGAGATATCAAATAGATGAAATTAGGAATTGTTGGCCTTCCAAACGTAGGCAAAAGCACGCTTTTCAATGCGATTACGGGCACTTCAAATGCAGAAGCCGCCAATTATCCATTCTGTACCATAGATCCCAACATCGGAATCGTTGCTGTTCCCGATGATCGTCTCGATAAACTGTGTGAAATCTGGGAACCGGCAAAACGGACGCCTGCCGTCGTCGAATTCGTGGATATCGCCGGACTGGTCAAAGGTGCATCTCAGGGCGCCGGCCTCGGCAACAAATTCCTCGGTCATATCCGGGAATGCGAAGCCATCGTTCACGTTGTTCGATGCTTCGATAATGATGAGATCATGCATGTCGTCGAAGATGCAACCAAACCGGTCCCGGTCGATCCGGCCGGCGACATCGACTGCATCGATTTGGAACTCATTCTTTCGGATCTCGAAGTCGTCAACAACCGCATTGCCAAAATGACGAAACTCGCCAGAACCGGAAAGGAAGCCAAAGCGGAACTCGTATGGCTCGAACCGCTGGGCGCACACCTCGGCGAAGGCAAAAGCGCCAGAACTTTCGCTTTCGATGAAAAGGACGAAGCCCAGCAAAAAGCCCTCAAGGAGATGGGGCTTTTGTCGGCCAAGCCCATCATCTACGCTTGCAATATGGACGACAGCGGCGTTGCAGATCCCGAGAATAATGCCTACTACCAGATCGTCCGCGATCGCGCCGCCAAAGAAGGTGCGCAGGTCATTCCCATCTGTGCCAAGACCGAAGAAGAACTCGCCGAACTTGATGATGAGGAGCGCGAAATGTTCATGGAAGAGCTCGGGCTCCATGAATCCGGTCTCGATCGTCTCATCAAAGCTGGATATGCCCTGCTCGGTCTGATTTCCTTCCTGACCGACGGCAAAAAGGAATGCCGCGCGTGGACCATCAAGCGCGGTACAAAAGCCCCCCAGGCCGCCGGAAAAATTCACTCCGATTTCGAGCGCGGATTTATTCGTGCACAGGTCTGCAACTTCGATACCCTGATGGAATGCGGCGGCAAGATGTCCGAAGTCAAGGCGCGCGGCCTGTATCGGGTCGAAGGCAAGGAATATGTCGTCAAGGACGGCGATATCATTGAGTTCCTGTTTAACGTGTAATCCAAACTGGTAAATTCCATGTCGAATCCGAATCAGCATCACTCCGCAAGCCACAGTCACGCCGACCGAAACATGCAGCGCCCTCATAAATCCGAACGATCCGATAATGGTCATGCCGGAAACGGGCGCGATTTTCGCGATGATCGCAAATCCAGCCGAGTGGATAAGTATGTCAATCCGGATAGTTTCTATATCTGCGGCGTCCACCCCGTCGAAGAAGCCCTGACAGCCCTGCCCCCGCAGACCCTGCGCAATTCCACGCTCTACATTGCAGAGACGCGGGATCAAAAGGAACTTGCAAGTCTTCTGGAACAAATTCAGTCCATTGGACTCGTTCCCGTTCAGTCGACGATGCAGGATCTTACCCGCAAAGCGGGTGAAACGCGCCACCAGGGGGTGTTGCTGCAGCTGCCCAGATTCAAGTATACCGATCTGGACAAAGTCCTGGATAATCTGAGTCCGCAGCCGCTCATCCTCATCCTCGATCAAATTCAGGATCCCCACAATCTGGGTGCCATTATTCGTTCTGCGGCTGCGTTTGGTGCCGATGCCATCGTCATCCCAAGGGATCGCGCTGCACAGGTCACGACCACGACCATCAAGACTTCGGCTGGACAGGCCTATCGCATTCCCGTTTGCCGCGTTTCGAATATCGCGCAGACCCTGCGCCAGCTCAAAGACCTGGACTTTAATGTTGTCGGCGCAGATATCGACGGCAGCCTGGAATCCGAAATCGATTATCACCGCGCGACGGCCCTCATTATGGGTTCCGAAAGCAGCGGAATGCGTCGACTGACCCGGACGCTGTGTGACCAAACCGTTCGCATTGCTCAGAATCCCGAGGTCGAATCGCTCAATGTCAGTGTTGCTGCGGCCATTTTACTTTATACAGCATCCCGACAAAGAACTTTAAATTGGTCCAAAGCACCATTAAAATGATCTCCCTTTCCGGGGATGACTGCATTGGAATGCGTCCATCTTACCCTTATCGGGCCGCCCGTATGCCCGCAGGACATAGGGCGGCCAAATGAGCCGTAGCCGCGTTCTGAACGCGGCAAGGCGAATGCGTTTCGTAAAACGGAACGTTTGAGAAACCGCCCACCCAGCAAAGGAGATTTTAATGCCGCCGAAAACACAGAATCCCAACGAAAAAGCGCCCGAAATTGCCCTTCGCGTTCCCCAGAATATCGAAGCCGAACTCTCGCTGCTCGGGAGTATTCTGCTTGATAACGGCACCATTGATCTGGCAAACGACATCATCGTTCCGGAAGATTTTTACAGCGAACTCAACCGACAGATTTTCAAGGCCATGGGAGCTCTTGCAACGGCACAAAAACCTATTGATCTGGCGTCGCTCTATGCCGAAACCTATCAGCTCAAGCTGCTCGAGGACGCCGGCGGCATTACCTACCTGACCAATCTGACGGAGCGTCTCCCGTCGGCCAACAACATCCGCCGATACGCAGAACTCATTAAAAATGCATCCATTCTGAGAAAAGTCATACAGATTGCGGATAAAGCCCGCGTCTCGGCACAGCTTCCGATGGAAAGCGTGACCGATTTCATCAATGATCTCAATCAGGATGTGTTCGCACTGACGCTCACGGACGCCAATCGTGCCTATTACACGATCAAAGAGGTCATGCAGTCGACCTACCAGCAGCTCGAGGAACTGCATACCAATAAGAATCAGCTTCCGGGCATCAGTTCAGGATTTATCGATTACGATGCCAAAACGGCTGGCTTTAAACCCGGCACACTGACGATCCTGGCCGCCAGACCGGGTATGGGCAAAACCGCACTGGCGCTCAATTTCCTGGCCAATGCCTCGATCGACCACAAAGTTCCATCGGCGTTCTTTTCGCTCGAAATGACCAAGGAGGAACTCGGAAACCGTCTGATCGCATCGAGAGCTCGCATTTCGGGCGACACGATGAGACGCGGGAACTTCAACGATCAGGAGTGGTCGCGACTCTATCAGGCCATGGAAACCATTACCAATGCCCCGATTTTTGTCGACGAAACGCCGGCCATCTCCATCACCAAACTGTCCGCAAAAGCACGGCGCCTCAAAACCGAAAGCAACCTCGGACTCATCGTAATTGACTACCTGCAGCTCATGACCGGTAGTTCCTACAACCCTTCCCGCGAACAGGAAATCTCCGAAATCAGCCGAACCCTCAAAAGCCTTTCCAAAGAACTTTCCCTGCCCATTATCGCGCTTTCGCAGCTCAACCGAGGGGTCGAAGCCAGAACCGATAAACGCCCGATGCTCCAGGATTTGCGCGAATCCGGTGCTATCGAACAGGACGCTGACGTCATCACTTTCATCTACCGAGATGATTATTACAACAAGGATTCCAGCGAAAAAAATATCTCGGAAGTCATCATTGCAAAACAAAGAAGCGGCGAAACCGGAACCATTAAACTGAGGTGGTACGGCGAATACACCCTGTTCGAGAACTTTATCCGCGATGCCGACAGCGAGTTCTGAGTATCCCCATGAAAACCATCTTATTGCCAATTCTCATTTTATTGTTCATCGCTGCCGGCTGCTCTGATTCCGGCGTTATCGCTGACTTTTCGCAGCATCAGTCAGCCATTCACAATGGAAAAGAAGCTCCCGATCCGGAATACGCTGCCACGATCGCCATCGCCGTTCAGGTAGATGATACTTATCGCGTGTATTGTTCCGGTGTTTTGATCGACAAGGATATTGTTCTGACCGCAGCTCACTGTGCTTCGGACGATGCCGGAATTCCGTTCACAAAGCTGTATCAGGAAGGCAAAATATTCGTCATTACCGGACAAAAAGCCAATACCCCGGATGAATCACACCGCTTCAGAGTCGATGGGCTTTCGGTCCACCCAAAACACAGTACTGCGCATAATGAACATGATCTGGCCTTGCTCTGGATCGAACGGGAAGTTCCCGAAGAAATGGCGCTTCCGCTGCCGCTGTTCAAAGATATCGACAAAATCAAAGCTTTTGAGCACTTTCATCAAAGCATCGAGTTTTCAGGCTATGGCATGGATGAGAATGATCAGGATGGATTTCGGCTGACGGCCGAAGGTACCGTCATGAACTACTGCAAAAGCGGGAACGAGACCTGTGCGGTCAATGATCCCACAGGAGAAAAACTTATCATTCCCGAAGGCTCCATCATTCATGACATCGAAAAGGCTGGCCCTTGCATCGGCGATTCCGGCGGCCCCGTAACCGTCACGGTCGACGGACAAAAATACGTTCTCGGCGTGACATCTTTTGGGGATGAGTATTGTTCCGTATATTCAGTAACCACCACGGTTGCCGATCATACCGCATGGCTGGAAAGCACTCTTTCGCCGGAACATGATGACGATTGCTCTATCCATGCCCTGCCGGTATCCAAACGTAAATATCCCGGTTTCTGGCTGGTCATGCTGATGTTAGGAGGTGCGTTTTGGGTACCTCTGCGCCGAAAAGCGCATTCATCCGAATAACCACCTTGCAAGTCAGCCCAATTCTCATTAAGACAGTAGCTCCAGTGAACGGGATAAGTCCTTTAACATCATAGGCAGATCATACGATGAAAAAGCAACTCTATGCAGCACTCGTTTATCACCAGCGGATTCTGGATGAAAAATACATCCGGCAGTCGCGCGTGACCATCGGACCGAACGGCTCCTGCGATTTTATGGTCGATGTGCCTGAAATTACAGAGAATTTTTTGATCTTCGATCAGAACAAACTCTGCCTCCGGCCAAAGATGCTGGCGAGTATGTCGATCGGTGGTCAAATCACTCTGATTGGGGAAAAGCGGAATGCAAAAGTATCGCCGGATGGCCTGGAATCCTACGAATTTGGCGAAAATGACTGGATCATTCTGAATCTTTCGCGCGGTCTGGACTTCGTCCTTTGTTACAAATCCGCAGAAATCGCGCCGTATGCAGCCAATTCCCCCTTCCTGACACTGACCAAGGCCCTCGAAAGCCCAATTGCACGCACGCTCGTACTGAGCTTTGCACTCCACTCGGCATTTCTTTTCATCGCCAGCATGTATGCAGAACCGGAATCAGAATCCCTCAATATTCTGAGCCGCGATCCGCGTTGGGTCGAGCTCATCAGCGAGGTCGAGGAACATCAGGAACAGGAAAAAGAGGAACTGCCGGTCATTGAAGATGTGGACAACGTCATCATCGACGACAGCATGAAGGATCTCGATCGTCCCAAAATCGACGATACCCAGTCACCTCTGGCCAATCTGGACAAAGTCGAAAAGCCCGTCGGGCTTCAGGCTGCGCTCGGCGGTGCCAAACTCCACGACATGCAGAGTCTGTTTGGTTCGAGTGCCGGTCTCGGTGATGCACTCGACTTTATGCCCGAAACAGCCGAAGGCGACGCCTTTGGAACCGGAGCAGGCTTCGGTGCTGGACTCAGCGGAATCGGTGTTGCCGGCGGCGGTGGCGGTGGCGGCGGATACGGTTCCGGTATCGGTGGTATCGGCGGCGGCGGCGGTGGAACCGGCGGTGGTTCGGCAAAGGTCGGCGGCCCCAAAAAGTCCGGCGTCAAACAAAAACCCAAACTCGCCATGGATGCACCCAAACAGGGGGCTTTCTGCAAAGAATCCAATATCCGCGACGTCGTTCAAAAACGCTCCAATGCCCTTCGCAACTGTTACGAGCAGCAGCTCCTGGCCAACCCAGAATTGTCCGGTAAAATCATCGTCTTCTGGAAAATCGGCCTCGACGGCAAAGTCATGGACGCTTCCATCAAATCGACGACAATGAACAATGCCCGCGTGGAATCCTGCCTGACACAGACGGTTCGCCGACTTCGCTTCGACAAACCGGATGGCGGTATCTGCGTCGTTGAATTTCCATTTATCTTTACGGCAAATTAAAGTGGCCTGCTTGCTGCGCTGCGCAGGCCGTTCGCGCCTATTTGCTGTGCAAATACGCCGCTTTGGGCGTCTCTATCTGCGATACGAGACGCCTTTTTTATATTCCAAAATAGATTCTCCGCGGCGAACAGCACGCGGGCTGCAGTCTGTATAACGCACGAACTCGACATCCTGATCGCCGTCAAATGCAACATCCATCCTGATTTTCATCAATTCAATGACGGCAACGATATCCCCCGGATGAATGATATCGCCGGGATGCAGAAAAACGTTTCCTCCCGCATCAAACCGGATAAAACCATCTGCAGGCGCACACATGGTATCGCAGTTCTCTGCCGATACCGGCAAAAGCTGGGTTTCATACCGCCCAAGAATATCGCCGGCCTGCACGAATGCCCCATTGGCGGTTTCGCAGCAAAAGTCCTCAATATGCGACGGAATACACAGACGCCATGGAACATCCAGACGCATCAGCGTTCCAATGACAATCAGCGAAGCTGCAGACTGCCCACCTGACGATTCTGATACAAACACACCAACGCCCGGCGAACGCACCAGATGATGCTCGCGATCAATGATGCATGCCAGGCATTTCATACTAGATGGTATCATCGATGGATTCATCATCCACGTCATAGATGACGATGGTATTGGAACTCGCTTCGGAAATCAGAAGGAAATGAACATCATCGGTCTTGAACAGCTTCAGGGTCGTCGGAGCACTTCCGACTCCAATCGCCAAAGATGAACTGCCCGAACGCGTCGTGAATTCGAACGCATCATCCCGAACGAGCATGTCCGCGTTTTTGGGCATATCGAGCGCAAAGAATGCCGTCTGGGCATCATGCTCTCCCTCTGCTTTATCCGGGCGAATCCGGAATCTCGTCTGGCCAAAGGGATACCTCGGATCATCAATACAATGCGTACCTGCTGTGTACCTGCGATTGACAAAAGTACTCTTGCTCGTAATGAGCCACTGATCATTCACGCGAACTTCGAATTCGAGGCCGTTTCCAAAACATTCCGGTGTCGGCAATTGATCGATATCACCTTCATTTCCCGTCGTTTTGAGCGATAATACATTCGGACCTGCATCCACGATTTCCCACTCAAGACGATGATCAGAACTGACATGATTCCTGAAATTCTCGCAGGATGCACCACTTTTAATGGCAGGATTCACCAACACCAGATGATCACCCGGCTCTGCTCCGAGAGCACAAAGATCAATGCCAGTCCTGAAAATGCCTTCGTTCGCAATATAACCATCCGTCCGCTTTTCTATTTCGAGCGGCCCTTCGTATGTTACGCGCCACGTTTCAGAAGCAATAATCGAATCATAGGTGACCGAATGCGGCCGATTGGTATCCGGATTGATATTGCTTACGACGGCCTGTTTCGTAAAATATGAGATAGCTGGTCGCTCACGGAGCAAAACTTTCGGCAAATCCTGCTCTGCGCATATTCTTCCCACGCATCGCACAATACCAACATATGATGAGGAATCATCCAAATCCGTGGGTCGAAGCGCCAATTCTTCCGCCTCATCCTGGACGACATTGTCCTTCAGATGCGTCAGTTTCTGATGAATGAGCAATTCAATCACGCTGCCGCTCGTCGAAGAAACAAAAGCAACAGCTCTGTCCGCAACTACCGTATGGCCATTTTTGTCATAGACAGTTTCCTGCCGGACATCGCCGACGACATCCAGCGCAAGCCGCGAAACCGGAATGCCGACCACGCGGTTTCTCGGAAACCATCCGGAACGATCGAGCGTCATTTTCGTTTCGAGATCGATGACGATCAGCTGAGAATCCGCAGGATCAAGAACATACAGCCAGCGTCCCTGCGGATCGATTCCCAAAGCCCCGCGTCCTTCAGAGGCTAGACTGACTTCACTGAATCCATTTTTGCCGTAACAAGCCAGATCGTCCGTATCGACTTTGCCATCGCCATCATTATCAATGCCATCACGACAAAGCCCCGCAGTATAGGCAGACAGGCCGCTGTCCTTGGATTCATCATTGATGGGCCACTGGCAGCTCGAATCCTCGCGATCCGCATCACCATCTCCATCATTGTCCGTTCCATCCCCGCAGGTTCCCAAAGTCATGGGCTGAAAACCATCTTCTTCGGAAGCATCATTTGAGGCTGTACATCCGGGATCCAGGGCATCCACAAATCCATCACCATCATTGTCGATGCCGTCATTGCAGGCCCCAATGCCAATCCACCCGGATTGTTCCTTACTGACATCAGTGCCTTCGACACTCCATGGATAGAAACAGGTCGGATCCTCAGAATCGATCAAACCGTCGTCATTGTTGTCGATACCGTCTGAACACCCGAATCCGGCTCCCAAACGGTTGATTTCGCATGGATATTTGTCGCTGCCGTCCAGGCATGTACCTGATTCTGAATTATAGCCAATGACAGATACATAGCGTCTATCCAGATAAGATACATAACCCATGGGAAGAGTTGGATGAGAGACAAAGCCGGCAATCGTTCCATCCAGTGAACCTGCCGATTCCCAGACGACATTGATTTTATCCTTTGTCAGCACACAGTCAGCAGTCAATACGCCCTGTCCCTGACCGCAGTCGAACGTCAGCTTAAGTTTTCGGACAGTCCCATCCAGAAAAAATACATAAAAAGCATCATCGCTGGATATATACGTGATCTTTTTGGGAACTTTATCGAGTTCCTGATAGGCGATTTCGCGATTGTCATTCACAGAAATGATGGATAAATCATTGTGGATGGAACTCGTCAGAACGACAAAGGCACCAAGGTCATCCCCCGAAACGGATTGCGGTCTTTCTCCGACAGGAATGGACGTCACCCCTGGAACTGAAGTCGCAATATCAATGACCTCAAACTCAGCACCATTGGAATAGAAAGGAATGTACGAGAGCGTAGCCGTACTCATATTGACGGCATAAACCATTCTGGAATATGCACCGCCGGCAGCATTGCAGTCAGCTTCATCTGCATTGATGATGGTATTTCCCGTTCTGCATCTTTCGACGACATGCATATCACCGGGCATGCCGAGCGCAGGCAGTGTCGAATTATTGTCATCATCACAGGCAACGAACCCAAAACTGGTCAATGCCATCATGGCCAGAGCCAATTTATGTTTATGCATTTGATTTCCTTTCAAGGAACAGCCCTAAATTACTGAGCAGCCGCAGCGTCAGCGGCAGAGAAGAGTTCTTTTACCTTAACCGGATTCCTGATGTCTGAAATATCGAACAGAGAAATCGACTCGCCGAGGAAATTGACGATATAGAGATTCTGTTCATGAACGACAAGGTCATAAGGTCCATCGCCGACATCAACGATATTAATAATCTCCATTTGCCGGGGATCGACAATATATATGGCATCATCGACGACACTCGTCAGATACAGCAGGCCATCATCCTGACCACCAACCCATATCAGTTTGAGGATATCCGATGGCAGCATCATCATCTGAGTCATCTGAGCCTTGTCGGAAGCAGCGTCGTTCTTGGCAAGCCCGGAAATGTCAAATTTCAGCAATGACTTGGGGTACTGATTCAGCATAAAGAGCTGACTGCGGATTGGATCCGTTGCCATCCCCCTCCCCTGATAGACGCCGGACCCTGTCGGAACAACAATTCCCTGACTCGAGTACAAGCCTTTGACATGACCTTTTTCATCAATAGCTGGTGACACAACAACGAGATTCGATGCAGCTCTTCCGGTAATGGCAAATCGCTCTCCACCCAGCCAGGCAACTTCACTTGCACTATATACGAAAGAAGCTGTTTCATGGCTGAAATCCAGCTTTCCATTTCCCGCATCCTGAACAGTAATTGCTGTGACACGCGCATTCCTTAACTGTGCAACCATAAGCAAATCAAACTCAATGCGCGTCGTGAATTCCTGGCCGCTGTCATCTATGATTTTGGACTCACGATAACTCCGGGTAATTGCCAGATGCGTTGGATCATCGTCCAGAATAACCCTGCACTTGCGCAAAGAATTCGAATCACTGCCAGCTTCTGGACATGAAATGGAGCTGCCGTCCTCAGAGATTTCGAACCAAACCAAAGCGTCATCATCACGTGTCACCGTAAATCCATGTCTTGCATCCGAAGAAAGGACGATATTCGTTCCAAAACTTCCCATGCGTTTTGACGAAGGCAAAACGGTATTGGTTTGAAGATCGACGACATATATTGCTCCACCATCGGTCGCACGATAATCCAAATCGAAGTTCGAGCCCGTAATATAGGCATAACGGCCATTGGGGTGAATCGCTATTCCCGTAGGAGATTCCACCTTACTCAAATCACAGGGATCTCCGATCAGATCCGTTGCACAGCCAGTAAGACAGCAACATCCCAGTAATGAAGCAAAAACAATGAATTGGAAAACTTTCTTCAAAAATTGACTCCTCATTCGGCACCCAACAGGGCTCAAATCAGCGCGCAACACACTACACACAAATGAAGTTTGTCTCAAGTAGAGATTTCAAAGAACAATAAAGAATTTCTTGGCAAACCTGTCCATCATCCATTTTCTGTCAAAACTACAGCACTACAATGAAGTCTCTGTACTGCCAGAGTATTGATAAGCTGATTCCGAATAATGCACCCACATGTAACACAATGCAGTTCACACGTAATAGCAGGTAACTAAGGGTTACCTCATGCTCCCATTCCCACCCGCCGACTCGCCGTCCAACCCAATCTTTCCAGCGAATTTGCACACTGCTCCCTTTCCGACGAAAAGCGTCGTAAAAAAAAGCATCCCGATGTGCCTGGCATGTACAGCACTTCTGCATCTTCATCCGCGTCCGGATATCATGATGCAGCAAATTGTCCCTCAGTTGTCCGTACATTATGTCTGGGATTCATTATT
>JAFRYG010000184.1 GCA_017441205.1 Pseudomonadota bacterium | reverse complement strand
TGACGACGATGACGACGACGATGATGCAGACGACAAAGATGATGACAAAAGCTGGACCGTGGGTGCTTCTGCAAGCTTTGACCTCGGTCTGGGCGCATTCCAGAAAGATAAATATGCCAAGCGCATCCGTTCGCGTTTTGCCTTCAAAATCAATGGTGGCTATACCATCCCGGTTATAGACGTCGACATCCATGCCGATACAGGCTTCAGTCAGTGGATGAGTAAGGCCGGTGGTTCCAACGGTCAGTACGAATTCCGCTGGGCAGATTCCAACATTGGTCTTTCGCGCAATATCTGGTCGTACAAGGACGGTGGTTTTAAAGTCTCGTTTGATGCCGATCTGAGTTTTGCCCTCCCGACATCGACGGCTTCCATCAATTCCAAACTTTACACAACCATCTCCCCCTCGCTGGCTGCCAGCATCAAATTCCACAAACTGCTCTTTGCCTATGGCATTGCCTATGGTCACAGCTTCCACAAATACACGAGCATCACGTACGATCCGTCGGAAGTGGACGTCTTATCGCGTTCGACCGGAAATGAACTCATCGGTTCACACGATATCGCAATTGGCGGTGTCCTGTCCGAAATCGAACTGGCCAATGAATTTGCCCTCGGCTATCAGTTTATCCCCCAGCTTGGACTCACAATTGGATTTGGCTTTATCGACGTATGGACCTACGACAACGGAACCATCACGAAAGACGATGAGTTTGTCAATCCGAACGCCAAAGTTGGCCGCGGACATTCGCAGCTCAGCCAGGGCTCGGTTATGCTCACCTATAACCCCCACAAATGGGTCACGCTGCAGCTCGCCATGGTCAGCACGCAGCCCTGGAAGACAGCCGACAACAAAACGCTCCGTTTCCCATGGTTTGATACGGTCAGCCCCTCCAAGAACTACACGAAATTCATCTTTGCAGCCGCTTTCCAGTACTAAGGCATAATATCCGCAGAATTCACAATATTTCTGCGGATTTTTTTTATTTATGGCGAGCTATTGCTCTGGCGAGCAATACACTCGCCCGGCGCGCCTATCGTCCGGCTTTTCAAGCCGTGCAATACGGCACGCCTTTTTGTTCTCATCCACAGAATTCCAATGAAACGCCGAAAGCTAATCCTCGCCCTCGTTATCTTTGCCATCATCACGATGCTCACCTCGGCGTTTGCATATATCCAGTGGCAGCGATACGAAAACGCCTTCGAGAACGACATTCAGGGACCCCTTGGACATCGCAAAGCCGCGCATAAAAAACTGACGCATTCCGAATAGAATGATTCTCTTTCATGATTTTACGTGAATATTTCCTGAATCTGGCTTTCGGAATAACCAAGCTGACGCATTTTGTTCATGATAGCCTTCCGCATTTCTTTGCGTGCTTCCTCACGACCTTCCGCGCGCAGTGAAGCCTCATCATGGAGTTCCATTTCCCGAAGCAATGCAGAAGCCTGCATATCGCGCTCAAGACTAAGTCGGCGCAGAGCATCCGCAGCCTGTTTCATTTCCTCTGTTTCTGTATTTTCAATCATTTTGAGATCCTCTTCATTGCGAACATTCAGGAACTGCAGCCATAATTTTTGGCGATTCACCGGATCTGGCATGCCATCAATCTTACTCAATTCGAAAAAATGAATACTCTCTTTATCGCAGAAAATTTCATCCGTTCCTCTGATGACAGCAACAACCTCTGAATGAAACACGTTTTTATCGCTGAACAAATCAAAATCTACAATATTAACGGTAATGGTCTTTTTTAACTGCCCATATTCCTCACCGGACTTCAGTGAAGAAGTAAATAACTTTGCCCAATAAAACAATGCCCGTTCTGCATAATCCCTGTGCCGTCTGATTTGGATTTCGATGTTGACTGCTTTTCCATCGACTTCAAGACGCAAATCCAGACGACTCGTCTTGCCCTTTGGCATGTCGGGCAATACTTCATTGTTCATCAGTACAAGATTTTGCGTGTTTTGGCGAGGAATATTCAGAAGATCCGAAACCAGACACCTCAGAAGATACAGATTATCTGTGAACAGCCGCTTAAAAACGATATCCAGTTTGGGAGACAATAAAACATATTCGTCGTTATACCATTCATTCATCTGACCAGCACCTCCTTACATCATCATATGCATCCCGATATCCCCACCTTAATGATGCCAGTCAGCAGTCAAATGTTTCACGCCGGATGTCGTTTTTCAGACAAAAAAATTCAACTTTTCACAATTCAGCTTCCATTCATGCCTTTACAATTCCGAAATGATACTGATAAAATATTTTGGCTTTTTTGAGCATGCGAATGTTATTAAATCGTTATTGGATTTAAAAGATGGGTTATCAGCCAGGAGATGTCATTGCAGGAAAATACCGCATCATCGAATCTGTAGGTGGTGGTGCGATGGGCCAGGTGTTCAAAGCCGAGCACATACTCATTCAAAAAGTTGTGGCCATCAAAATCCTGCATCACGACATCGGTGAAAACAATGAAATGGTCCAGCGTTTCCGCCGCGAAGCTCAGGCTGCTGCAGTCATTGATCATCCCAATATCTGCAGCGTCATGGACTTCGACACGACGCAAAACGGAGAATTCTATCTGGTCATGGAATTTCTGGAGGGCGAAACACTCCAGAAGCGCATCTATGAAAAGGGGATAATTCCGCCGTCAGAGACCATTTTCATCATGAAACAGCTGCTCGACGTTCTTCAGTGTGCCCACGACAACGGCATCGTCCATCGCGATATCAAACCGGAAAACGTCACCCTCATATCCAAAGACGGCACCGACGATTTTGTCAAACTGCTCGACTTCGGCATAGCTCATCGGGAAGAAATCAGCACAATTTCCGAGGATGAAGACAGTTCCGAATTCAAGACGAAAGCAGGTTTTTTATACGGCACCCCGGAATACATTGCCCCTGAACAGGCCAATGGCCTGGAAATCGATCACCGCGTCGATCTCTATGCCTGCGGAGTTACGCTGTATCAAATGCTCATGGGGCATGTTCCCTTTACGGGCAATTCGATCATCGCCATTCTGCACGATCAGGTATGCACGCCGCCGCCGCACATTGATATGGAACACATTGAATGCGGCGCACAATTCGATGCCATCATTCAGAAACTGATGGCCAAGGACCCCGGCCAGCGTTTTCAGTCGGCGCTTTCGGTCATTGAAGCGCTCGATCAGATTCCGATTGAGGCAAGCGGCCTTGTCAAAAAGAATCATCCGTCAGGTCAATCCATTCCGGCCCCTCCTGACGTTCAGAAAGTGAGCGCAGGCGTTTCTGAACCCAAACCTGTCGCGAGGTATATCCATCCGACGATGGTTATCGTCCGGAAGGTGCCCGCGAAACTGCGCATCATCATCGTAGCGGCAGTACTCCTGCTCACAGGCGGTGTGATTGCCATTGTGTTCGTATCATCGGCCTCTGAACTTCCGGAAGTCGAAATATCAGAAAACGGCGAAATTACTGAACCACAGACACTGAGGGAAGTTTCCGACATCCAGCCGTTCATCTACGATAATGATCAGTTCACGCTTTCGGATGATGAGACGCTGCGCAAGGATCCCAACCTGTTCAAAGCCTCCGAAGCCTTCCATCAGCAGGATTATCTGTTTTGCTACGAGAACATTGACGCTGTCGAAGACAGGTACCACAAGCATCCGAATTACCTCCGTTTCCGCATGCAGTCTGCAAAGGCATTGGCTCAATCCAAAGCCATATCGAAAGATTCCAATCGTTTCGCTGAACTCATGCAGTCCATTGTGAAGGATTTCATTGCCCTGACCAAACTCGTTCCGGATGCCGGCAGGAATGGAGCAGTCCGGAGTGCCCTGGCCATGGCATTGACCGACATCAAAAACAAATACGAGTCGGAAGAGGCGTTTTCGCAGCTCACGCAAAACCCGCATAAATCCATGGCCAAAGCAATAGCGTGGACCATCATCTACTCCCCCTACGACAGCCAGGAAGCGGTTAAAAAGCGTCTGTTTGAGGTCTATGATGCCCTTCCATCCGACAAAATCCCCGAATGGCAAAAACAGGCCCTCGAAGCCTGGAGACTCGAAAAGTCCAAATGCCAGGATCGCAAGGATCTCATTCAGGCCGCTTTTCAGACGAATGCATCCCGCAAGGATCTCTATTACGGCCTGCTCGTTCCGCTCTATCAAAACCTCCGTTTGAACATCAAAGACAAGCGCAAGCGCATGATGTGCAAGGCCAACCTGCTGCAAGTCCGCGACTGCAATCACTGCATGAAACCATGGATCGAATCCGGCTATGAAGACTGGACGAAGCGCATCGCAGACGGGACTATCGAAAAAGCCCCGCTGCCGTTCGAATAGTTGGAAGTTGGAAGTGGTTAGCTGTCAAACGCCGTCGATAATCAACAAGTAGTGGACAGTCTGCGCTGGTTTGTCGTAACCTGACTGCCGCCTTTGGCGGCTCGATTCATTGGGCATTTAGAGGGGGGAGCGGCGTATTGGCCGCAGGCCAATAGCAGCGCGGGGGGACACTTACCCCCGCCAAACGAATAAGGATCACGATGAGCGACGATATTCAGAATCAGGCAAATCCTCAGGATAAGCCGTCCCAGGGCGACCAGGCCGTGGAAAACAACAAAACCGATAATCAACCTGCGGCGCCGCAGAATGCACCTAAAAAAGGGCTATCGAATCTGGCTCTGCGCGTGATTTCGGCAGTCGTACTGGTCCCGATTCTGTTGGGGCTGATTATTTTTGGCAATCACTGGGCATGGGCCGGTTTTTCGCTGGTCGCAGCGATTCTGGGCGGCTGGGAATTTATGAAAATTACCAATGGCGCAGAATCCGGAGGCACGCGCGGCTTCAGTGTGTTTCTGTCGCTGATTCCTGCGGTGACGGCCTATCTCGTTGCCGGACAGAGTGCGCCGTTTGCGAGTGAGCACAGCTGGCTGATTATGGGATCTGCATGTGCCGTCACGGTCTGGAGCGCATTTCTGTTCAACTGCTTCAGGCCGAGAGTCATCGAAAGGGCATCGAACGTCATTACCGGTACGCTCGGATGCGCCTGTTATATCGGGCTGACCTTTTTCTTCCTCGCCTTATTCAAGAGAACGCTCGGGGAAAGTGCCAATGCGTGGCTCTTTACACTCGTGGCCATGACCTGGCTTTCGGATACCGGAGCCTATTTTGCGGGCCGGGCACTGGGAAAACACAAGATGGCCCCGATTCTGAGTCCCAAAAAGTCGATGGAAGGTGCTGTCGGCGGCTTCGTGAGTGCCCTGATTGCGGCGTTCGTGGCCAGGTGGCTTGCTTTCGATCATCTGGCAATATGGCAGGTCATCGTGCTGGCCGTCGTAGCCAATTTCCTGGCACAGATGGGCGATTTGTCCGAATCCCTGCTCAAACGGAGTTATGGCGTCAAGGACTCGGGCAATGTCATCCCCGGTCACGGCGGCGTACTCGATCGCGTCGATGCTCTTATCTTTTCGGCCCCCTGGGTTTATATCTTCGCCGTCCTGACGATGAACGGATAATATGGCTGTCTTATATATCATCATACTTATCGGCGTACTCGTGTTCGTACACGAGTTCGGGCATTACATTGCGGCCCGCATCTTTCACGTCAAGGTCCTGAGCTTTTCGATAGGTTTCGGGCCGCGAATCGGCGGATTCAAGCGCGGAGAGACGAGCTGGGACATCCGGCTTCTGCCGCTGGGCGGCTATGTCCAGATGTACGGAACGGAATTCGAGGAAGTCGTCGACACCACGGATCCCGATTTTCCCAGAGCCTACAACAACAAACCCATCTGGCAGAAGGCCATCATCAATCTGGCAGGTCCCGTCTTTAACCTGCTGCTGCCCATTCCCATTCTGTTTGCGGTCTATCTGGCGACCGTCACCACCGATTATCCGCCGACGATCGGCCAGGTACTCGACAATACTCCGGCCACCGGCGTTCTGGAACCCGGCGATCTCATCACCCACATCAATGGCGAAGAAGTCAAATACTGGCACACGATGAGCAAGGCCATCCGGGAAAATCCGAACGAAGAACTGCGTTTTACGGTTCTGCGCGACGGAAAATCCCTGGATATCCCCATCACTCCGGCAGAGACGACGCTGCGCGATTCATTCGATATCATGACAGAGACGATCGGTCGCCTGGGCATAACACCGGATCTGGCTCCTCCCATCATCGGCATCACATCTCTGAACAGTCCGGCGGCTGTCGGCGGCCTGCAGTCTTTTGACGAAATCACTTCTGTCAACGGAACACCGATCAAATCCTACGTCGAACTCGAACAGGTTCTGCGCCGCAATACCGCAGATACACTCGACCTCGTCGTTCTGCGTCCACAAAAACTGGCCGTCGGGTACGGAACCATCAGCGTCCTCAATCCCGTCCAAATCGATATTCCCGCCAAAGTCCACAGCACTGCAGCCCTCGGCATTACCTCGGCCAATATGTTCCTTTCGGAGGTCGATCCCGGATCCCCGGCAGACAAAGCAGGCCTCAGGATCGGAGACAGAATTCTCAAAGTCGACGGCAATCCCGTCAATCTCTTCCGCTCCTTCGAGGACATGCTCGTCCAGAAATGGGAAGATCCCCATAAACTGACAGTCCAGCGCGGCGACGATGTTTTCGACACGACAATTCAGCTCGAAAAGCTCACCATCACCGGCGAATTCCAGGAAGATGTTCCCCTCATTTATGCAGGCTTCTACCACAAAACGCCGATGTCCATGCCCGAACCCGTCACCAAGACGATGGCTGATCGATTTACCTATGCCGCACAGGTTTCTGTCTCAACGACAGTAAAAGCCTCTACCCTGCTCGTCGTCTATGTCGTGCGGATGTTCCAGGGCCGCGTATCGACCAAATCCCTGGGCGGTCCGATTATGATCGGCCACATGGCCTCAAAGGCCGGTCAGGATGGTCTCGACGCATTCCTCAAAATGCTCGCCGTGATTTCCATCAATCTCGGCATCCTCAATCTCATTCCCATTCCTCTGTTTGACGGCGGAAAACTCGCCATTCTCTTCGTCGAAGCAGTCAAACGCGGCCCCATCTCCATGCGGACGCGCCAAATCATCGCATACATCGGACTGGCCATGGTCATCATGCTTCTGATGCTCGCATTCAAAAATGACCTCGAAAGAATGTGGAACCTGTTTTTCTCCTGATGACTTATATTCCTGATATTCCCCTATGATTACCCCCGAATCCCTGATACTTGCACTGGATACAGCAACCCCCATCCAGTCACTCGCCATCGTCCGCGGTTCAAGCGTACTGTTTGAAGCCTTTTCCCATACCCAGACCAAAGAAGGTCCCGGCCTTCTGTCGCTGGTCGATGATGCCCTCAGACACTGCGAACTCACCATCAAAGACATCGATCGTTTTGTGGTTTCGCGCGGTCCCGGCGCATTCACTGGTCTGCGGGTTTCGATGGCCATGCTCAAATCCCTGGCGCTCACCCTGAACAAACCGCTCTATGCGGCATCTTCTCTCGAAGCCATCGCAATGGATTCCCTGCCGTCCAACGACATCGTTGCCGCCTGCATGGATGCGAGACGCGGCGAGATTTATGCTGCCTTCTATAAAATGAAGGACGGCGAGCTGCAGTCATTGTCCGACGAACTCCTGCTCAAGCCCGACGAATTCATCGCCTATATGGAACATGCATTTCCAAATCAGCCGATCGCCTGCGTCGGACCTGCATTCCCCAACTACACACAAAAGCTCAGTGCACTCCGCCCCGGGATCATTGTGCGGTCCGCCAATCCTCGCGCTGCCATGCTTGCAGCAAGCATCCTCAAAAAATTCCCGAACGAAATGCCGGATATCCCCCTCGAATCACTCGAACCCAAATACATCCGCATGGACGATTTTGAGCTCCCCAAACCATTTGATTTCTCGCAACCCGGACAATTTCGCGCTAAATAGTCCGTTCGCAGGTTCACCCTGCCCGAATTCTTTTTGCCCACTCAACTCAGCAATATTTTTCCATGAAAGAACAACAACAACTCAAAGACCATCTCATTAAATATCTCGCCGTCGTCATCATCATCGTTTTAGCCATCGTCTTTGACCAGTGGACTAAAAACTGGGCCGAAGAAAACCTGGCCACCCCGCGTTTTCCCGAACATACGGTTTCGGTTCAGGTCCAGAATGATACGACTCTGGAACAACTCGTCCAGGAACGCTATGCCGGCAACAGCGAACACGAAAACAAGCTCATCATGGCCAATGCCTATCGCAGCGGCGAACGGCTCATGCCGCAGACAAACATCACTGCGGGCCAGGATGTCGAATTCAAATATGTCGGACTTACGGTCATCGACGGCTACTACGATTACCAATATGCACGAAATCCGGGGGCTGCATTCAGTTTCCTGGCCGATCAATCCCCGGAATTTCGTTCGGCATTCTTTGGCATCACAGGCATTATCGCAGTAATCCTGATGCTGGTCTTCATCATCACGGGATCGTGGAAAACGCAAAAACCGATGATTCTTGCCCTGACATTCATTCTGGGCGGTGCCGTCGGAAACATCATCGACAGAATACGCTTCGGATACGTCATCGATTTCATCTCGTGGCACGTCGAAAACCATTACTGGCCTACATTTAATATTGCCGACGTCTTCGTCACCGGCGGCGTTGCTTTCCTGGTTCTCGATTTGCTCATCCAGGCCATCCGTTCAAAAACCTCCCCCAAAGCTATCGCAGATGCATCCGGTGATGAAAACTCCGAAGCATCGAACACCGCCAGCGATGTAAAACACGATCATATTGCGGGCAAAATAATGCCGCCCGAAACCTCCAAAGAGCCAGATAAAGAAGCGGATAATCCTGAACAAAAGGACGATGAAAAGCCTTCCATGGAAGATAAGTCTGATTCAAAAGACGACGCCAAAGTTTCTGCATAGTTTTGTCCGCGGCCTATGGCTGCCGCCATACGGCCTGCGTCCCGCCCTATTGCCTGCGGCAATACGGTCGGGATTTTTTTTACACATTCCATCCCCCACTCACCCCCTCATAAATCTATGTATCCAGTATTAATCGGAGAAGGCATCTGGGCATTGCCTTCCTATTTTACCATGCTCATGCTTGGCTTTTTTGTCGGCACGCTGCTCATGCGCCGCGAAGCCATTCGCGTCGGATTCGATCCCGTAAAAACGGTCGATCTTTGCTTTGCCCTCGTCATCGCGAGCATTGCCGGCGCGCGGCTTGCCCATATCCTATTTGACGGTTTCTTCATGGATTACGTTTGGCTCTGCATTGATCCCAACGAGCTTGCAGAACATCTGCCATCCGGAAAAGCATGCACCGAATCCGCACAATGCCTGGCCGCTCAGAACAAGGGCTATAATATCGGTGCCAACTGCATCGACGGATACTGCATTCCGGAGCGAGACTGCCTTCGTCCCCTGATGTTCTGGGCCGGCGGCCTGACTTATTACGGCGGCTTTATTCTGGCCGTTGCAACGGCATGGTTCCTCGCTCACCGCTGGAAATGGTCGTTCCTCAAACTCTGCGACATGGCAGCACCTATCATTGCCCTCGGACTCGCTTTCGGACGAATGGGATGTTTTCTGGCCGGATGCTGTTTCGGAAAAGTCACCGACGTCCCATGGGCCATTCGATTCCCGCAATACTCCGATGCCTGGAAACGCCACCGCGATCTGTATCACGATGCACTGGTCGCACAGCACGACGAAATCGGAGAATGGCTCTCACTCCCCGTCCATCCCACGCAGCTCTATGAATTGTTCGGTTCTCTGGCTATCTTTGCGTTCCTTTGGTTCACCCGAAAACACACGTCATTCTCGGGACAGAAAATCGCCATTCTGCTCATTGCCTACGGCATTCTGAGGTTCATCATCGAGTTCTGGCGCGACGACGACCGGGGCGGCGTTCTGCTTTCGACGTCCCAGTGGATCAGCATCCCACTGTGCATTATCGGCGTCGTTCTCATCATCGTTGGTGTGCGTAAAAAGCCCACAGAAGCGCCAAAACAAAATTGTTGACGATAAAAACGCACAGTGTTACAAGGCCATTTACCCCCCTGCGGTAATCCATGATTACCGCAGCCCCAGCGGCGTTTTACTTCCCCCGGTGAAACGCCGCGTTTTTTATTTTAAAAAGACCAAAAAAAAAAGCACCCGCTGCCGGGTGCCCGATTCATGAAGTCTATTCCATGATCTCTTTTTCTTTTTCGGCGACGACTTCATCGACCTTTTTGGTCCACTCTTCCGTCATATCCTGAACCTTGGTCAGGGCTTTCTTCAGATCATCCTCCGTAATCTCACCGTCTTTCTGGATCGACTTCAGCATGTCGTTCATATCCCGGCGCTGATTGCGAATGGCAATCTTTGTTTTCTCGCCCATATCCTTGACCTGCTTGGTAAACTCCTTGCGGCGTTCGCCGGTCAGGGCGGGTACCGGAAGGCGAATTATCGTGCCGTCATTCGAAGGATTCAACCCAAGGTCAGATGCCAGAATGCATTTTTCGATGGCATTGATCATGTTCTTTTCCCACGGCTGAATCGTAATCATGCGCGCATCCGCAACTTTGACGGCAGCAATCTGCATGACCGGAGTCGGCGTCCCATAATAGTCCACACGCAATCCTTCGAGAATATTGGGATTCGCGCGGCCTGTACGAATTTTGGCGGCATCACGGCGAAGGGCTACGACGGCCTGTTCAAAGCCAGCTTTCAATTCAGACAACAAATCATTAACCATGAAATACCTCCAAAAAAAGTAAAATGAAATGACGCGATAATCGCAAAAAAACGCGGTTTTCATACTCCAGACAGGGATACTTTTGCAAGATTTCTCGAACATTCACCATTTCGGCCAAATTACAGCATTTCCCAAAACTGGTTTTATGGCTGCATCTATGGTAACTAAGCGCATTTAAGATATACCCTCTGTTCGCAGCAGAGCTTTATTTTCCAACCACCCGTGACGTCCAGAGAAATTTCTCATGACACTGATACAGGACATTTCAAACAACTTCGCGCCTGAACTGATTTCAGCAGGTACAGCAGATGCCATTCATAACCTGCTTTCACAGCCAATCGAAGTGCGTCGTTCCCATGCCGGACTCAGAAATATCGCCCAGTTTTTCAGCAGCTCCATCAACAACTCTGTCGGACGCATTCAGGTACGCGATATTTTCAAGATCATGGGATTTCCTGCCCCGGCTTCAATGACAGAACAGCTGGCCGACGATATCGGGCAAATCATCGAAATGTCGTGTTACCAGTATGCTCCCAACAGACGCCTGCATGGTACTTCATTCGAAATCAATGATATTATTCTGCTCACGCCCGCACTTCAGGCACCGGAATTCAATCATGCCTGCGATATCATGGTCATTCTCGTTCGTCTGGGCGCCATCATTGCCAAAAGTGACAACCGCGTATCCAATGAGGAAATCGGCGTCCTGCAAAACATGATTTTATCCCGCAAAGTATTTACAGATGACCAGCGAGCATCCCTGCTTTTGTGGCTTCACTGGTGTCTCTATACGCCGCAGCGCATCGATAATATTCAACAGAATCTCTCGGCCCTGCCCGAAGAACTGCGTCAAAAAATCAGTCAGATTCTCGTGCGCGTCGCATGCGCCGACGGAAAACTCGAACCTACAGAAAAGACACATCTGTGCAATCTTCATAAATTGCTTGGATTTCCCGCAACATGGGTTGACCTGGAACTTGCAAACCAGCAATTCGGCGGTGTCCGCATTCCTACTGTCGAAGACGTCGAACACGCCGTCGCCAAAGAAAATGCCTTTGCAAGACCCTATACGCCGCGTCCATCACGGCCTTCTCTCGAAGCAGTTTCGATTTCACCGGAACTCAATCAGGCACTTTCCTCGGTTTGCGACTTAACCCCCATCCAGCCCATCAAACAAATATTTACACAACAGCCATCCGCCGATTCTTCTGCACCACAGCAGATGCTCGATAAACCGCATCTAATGCTTTTACATGATATGGCTCAGAAAGACTCCTGGCCGCGTCTCCAGGTATTCGAACTCGCCATAAAACAAAACCTCATGGCCGATTGGGCCATGTCAAAACTCAACGAAATTGCTGATCAAAAATACGGCAAATCCATGATTACAGATGGCGCAATCGTCCAAATAAATACAATTCTGGCAAATCGGCTTTATCATGACTTGTCAGAAACAACATAAACGTTGTAAGCAGTCCTGCCGGCAGCCTTCCGCTTTATCAAGAAGGATAATTCTGATTTTTCTCAGTTTTTTGGTTTAAAATGCCTCTCAAGCGTTCACAAAAAAATAAACATATTGAGCAGTCGCAAAAACTCAAACGTATCAAACGCAGCAAGCGTCCCAAAAAGGAACCGATGAGTTTGTCGATTAAAAAGGATCTTTTTAATCTGCCAAACTCCATTACGATGCTCCGCATTGTATTTATCCCGGTTGTCGCAGTATTCCTCGCATTCCAGACACCCGGATACTGCCTGCTCGCGGTTTCTTTTTTCGCTCTGGCCGCACTCTCTGATTTCTTCGATGGCTACCTCGCCAGACGCATGAATCTCGTCAGTGTAACGGGGAAATTCCTCGATCCCCTCGCGGATAAACTCATGGTCATGGCCGCAACCGTTCAGCTCGCCTCTATGGGCTGGCTGGAATCCTGGATTCCCATCATCATTCTGACGCGTGAACTTGCAGTCCAGGGACTCCGTCAGATAGCTGTCGGCGAGGGGCTCGTCATTGCTGCCGGTTCGGGAGGAAAGGCAAAAACCGCTTTGCAGCTCGTTGGTCTCGTCGGACTGCTCATCCACTATGAATATCCGGTGTCTTTGTTCGGATGGGAAACCACGATGAATTTTCATCGTGCAGGATGGGTACTCATCGTCTTGAGTATTATTTTCAGTCTGACGAGTGCATGGCAGTATTTCAAGGGATTCCTGGATGCCCTCGAACAGCGTGAAAAGGCCGAATAACCCATGCCCACACTGATTCACAACCTCTATTCCTTTACCCATTATGCGACCAGATATCTGCGGGATGCACAAAAGGCAGAACCCGGACACTCTCAGCCCATTCGCGCCCGATATGCGCGAGAATTTCTGAATGCCGTCGGCATTACCTACACAGGTCCTTCACTGGAACAAATTCAATCCATGGGACCGTGCATTTATGTCTCGAATCATACGAGCATCCTGGACGCAATTCTGGTGTGCGCTTGTTTCGAGAATGATCTGCGAATCCTCGCAAAAGACTCTCTGTTCAAAGCCCCCTACCTGGGACGAATCCTCAGACTCGAAAGACATATTCCCGTTGCCAGAGGCAAAAATGCCTCTGCACGCAATCAGGCCATCCGAGAATCCATTCGTTCCGCAATAGCCGAAGGCGCCAGCATCCTGTTCTTCCCGGAAGGCACGCGGACTCCCACCGGAAAACTCGGTACCTTTAAACTCGGCGCATTTTACAACGCCATTCAGACCCAAACCCCTATCGTTCCCGTCGTCGTCAAAGGTGCATTCGAAGCCATGCCCAAACAAACCCTCAAGATCAAGCCTGGCCGATGCTCTCTGGAACTGTTGTCTCCCATTGAGCTGCCGGATGAATCCATCGGCGATGAAACAGAACGTGCAAAATATTTATCTCAAAAAGCATTCGACGCAATTCAGAAAGCTCTTGATTCTGAATAATTGCATCCAATGCCACTCACTACACCTCATTTACCGGAGTTAATATGAATTCAAAAAAGATTTGGCTGACATCACTGTGCATCGCATTATTCGCAAACGCCTGCGGCGGCGATGGAAAAGATAATGACGACGATACACCGGCAAATCCGCTGGAAAATACGGCGATTTTGTGTTCCGATAGCCTCGACAATGACAATAACGGCTTTAAGGACTGCGAAGATCAGAACTGCAAGTCCTTTGTATTTTGCAGTCAGGCCGAAGATGGCAAGGAAAACACTCTCGCCACTTGCCAGGATAAAGCCGATAACGACGGCGACGGCAAAACCGACTGTGATGATGAGGAATGCCAGGCATTTGCACTATGCCAGAACGGCACCGTAACAATTGTCGAAAATACTTCTGCCCTCTGTCAGGATGGCATCGACAACGACAGCAATGGTGCCAAAGACTGCGATGATCCCGGCTGCCAGGAATTTGCCTTCTGTGCCGAAGCCGAGCCCGACAAAGAAAATACGCTCGCCACTTGCCAGGATAAAGAAGATAATGACAGTGACGGCAAGGTCGACTGTGACGACCCCGAGTGCCAGGCGTTTACCATCTGCAACAACGGCGGGGCAGACCTGAGCCAGGAAGGTGCCGAAAGTACCGTTGCCGCTTGCTATTTTGACGGCATCGACAACGACGGTGACACGCTCATCGACTGCGACGATCCCAACTGCAAAATTTATACTTTCTGCCAAAATTTGGGCACGGATAAGGAAAATACCCAAACGACCTGCACGGATGAAAAAGACAACGACGATGACGGCTACATCGACTGCGACGACCCCGACTGCGCCAACGTCGCCGCCTGTGCCAAAGGCCAGGTGGGCAGTTCGGAAAATACCCTGACAACCTGCACGGACGAAAAGGACAACGACGACGACGGCTACATCGACTGCGATGACCCCGACTGTGCTGCTGTCGCCGCCTGTGCCAAAGGCCAGGTGGGCAGTTCGGAAAATACCCAGACGACCTGCACGGACGAAAAGGACAATGACGACGACGGCTACATCGACTGCGATGACCCCGACTGTGCCGCTGTCGCCGCCTGTACCAAGGATGCTGGCGGAAATGCAGAGAATACACAGTCCAAATGCACCGACGGCCTCGACAACGACGGCGACGGCGACCTGGACTGCCTCGATGCTGACTGTCAGGCTTTTGCAATTTGCCAGTCGCAGGTCGGTGTCGTCGAAAACACCCGCGAACTTTGCACAGATGGCAAAGACAACGATTTTAACGGCAAAACAGACAAAGACGATCCCAACTGCGCACTGTTTTATACTGCCGGCGGCCAATACGGCGAAAATACCGTCACATTGTGCGGCGATGGCAAAGACAACGACGGCGACGGCGTCAAGGACTGCGACGATCCCGAATGCCAGGTTTTCGATATTTGCATGACGGGCTTTGACAAGGACAATGACGAATGCAAGGATGATCCCTACAAATTCAAGAAAGACACCTGCAAATGCGGCGAAACCCTGGTCGGAACGGACTGCTACACCAATATCGCCAAACCCGATGATTTTCTTAAATTGTCTTCAAATGCAACCGGTAAGTTCATCATCAAACAGGATATCGAATTTGGGAAAACAGACAGAGATCCCATAAAAGCTTCCAGTTTTAAGGGCACGCTTGATGGCAACAACAAACGCATTACCGGTGTATTTAATCAAACCGCAATTCTGATTGGTGAAGAAAACTATTATTGTGGATTATTTTCAAGTTTAGGTAATTCTTCAAACAATGCCACAGTCAAAAATATCGATATTGCCATTACACTCAATTGCAGCAACAAAGATCATGCGGATATGTCTCTTTATGCAGGAGCCATTAGTGGAAGCATAGGTGGAAAGGCATCCAATATTACAGGCAGTTCAAAGGTTTACGTCGAGGAGACAACCGAAATAAGCAGTCCAAAGAATACACAAAATATCTACAAAAATGTTGGTGCTTTATTTGGGAGTGCCATGAATGCAGATTTGTCCGACATCACAGTAACAGGTAATGTTTCGGCACAACTTCGTAATGCTAAGTTCAAAACGGATAGCGCAAACAAAACTTATTATTTATTTATTGGCGGAGTTGCAGGAAGAGCCAGATCATTATCTAACATACAGGCAAATAATTTTATCACTTTAAAACGCAAGGGTTCTGTCACCAACTATTCAACATACGAGTATACCGGCGGTGTTGCTGGATATGTGGGGGGTGACGTGAACAACGTCAGCAATCAGGGCGTCATTAAGTTTTTACCCATAGATACAAACACCTCTTCATTTCTTGGAGGAATAGCAGGTTACGTTAGCAGTGGCAGCATCGCGAATTCATCGTTTACCGGCATGATTGAGACGAATAGCACGACACCTTCGAAAAACAAAATCGAAATAGGAGGTATTGCTGGCTTTCTCACTCAAGACAGTACAGACAAAAAAAATTATGGGATTGATCATTGCCAGACGAATGCCACATTGATTATCAAAACGCCAGCCTACATTGGAGGTATCTTAGGATATAACAGCCAGCCTGAGCGATACATCAGGAACTGCTCCTCTGTCATTGATCTCGATCTTTCCTCGAGCGGTGACTCCGTGTATTATGGAGGAATTTTGGGATATACATATAGTCCTACAACATATATCGTGAACAATTCATCCAGAACGAATTATACGCTTCCAGATGCCGTCTTCACCAGTTATTATACTACACGATATTATCATTTGTTTGGCATTTCCGGGTATTCTGGCATTGTTGTTAATAATTTCGCTTCCGATAAGCTGATTTGCCCTGAAGACGAATGCAAACCAGCTTTCACTACCAGTAGCGACGGAACTGCACAGGCCCCGATGGCCATTGGTGGTTCTTACGTTTATGAATCATACTGGAATAAAGCGATATTTGGGAATGAATCGGGCGCATCATCGTATTCCGACGCGTCTGCCGAGCCCTATACCTATAATCTTGCCGGCGTTCCTGTCACACGCACAGGCAAAACCGTGCTCGGCCTCCTGCGTTACAACTCCGGCCACGATGGCGGCGTCCTGTCGGCACATATTCCTGCCAATATTGGCGGTATCTACTACAATTGGACGACCGTCAATGATAATGACGACCACGAAATTCCGGTTCCTGCGGATAAATAATATCGATGGGGCACGGCTATTGGCAAGGGGGCATGCCCCCCTGCCAATACGCCGCGCCAGCGACGTGTCACGACACGTCGCTACATAACAGCGACGTGTCACGACACGTCGCTACTCGCCTATGCGCTGCGCGCATACGGCTCGCTATCGCGCCTATTGCCTGACGGCAATACGGCGCTTTTCTTTGGGAACATGCACACACCATGTCATTGTTACACTACGATTTCGACGGCGAATACGCGATGAAGCTGTCTCTTTGGGGCGGCGGCACAGTGAATGAAGATGACCTCAACATGACGGTTGCGGATGCGTATGGCGAATACCGTGAGCAGTTTCGCGATGATCCGACGAATGTTTCGGTCTTTATCGAGGATTGTTTTGCATACAAACTGGATTATGGGTTTACCGCGATTGACCCGGCCTTTCTGGAACAGATACCGACGCTCAAGGAGCTGATATTGCCCGATTCGATTACATCGCTCGACGTGACGCCCGCACTTGAGAAGATTTTCAAAAAGAACAACACGCTGATTCGCGGGTCGATCGATGCGTTTGCAGAAGAATTTGCAGATGCCAACGGACTGCGGTTTCGACCGTCGGATTTCCGGTTTGCGGAACGTTTCTTTGAGGCGACACAGGAAAGTACTTGGCTGACGCTCATTTTTAAGCGGGACGGGAGCGCCGTGGTTAAGGAATCCATCAGCTCTCCTGGCAGCTCTGCGGGCAACTGTTTTGGTGGGGATTGGTATTACGACCTCAAACGCGATTTCTATAAAAGCCAGACGGTCGAAGAAATTGCCGAACTGGTTCGGAGTTATATGTACAACTCAGTGATAGAAGACGGCAGACTTGCGAGTTTTCTGGAAAAGGTCAAAACGCACAGGATATTCTGGGGAAAAAATGAATAAGTATTGGCTCTGTTATACGAGTGTGGATATTTTGTTCGTAAACATTTACAAATCAGGGCTTGGAGCTTAGAGCTTGGAGTGAGCTTATAGCTTATAGCTTTTAGCTTTTAGAAGTGGTCAGCAATTACCAGATGATTTAGCAAAGAACTTGGTGATTGCTTAACTTCCAACTTCCGACTCATCCCATATCCCCGCTGGTTAAACATAACCATTTTTTTAACAGGTGTGACATTTGGGTTCATGGCGCTGGATCTGATACGTCGTTTATCCACTTTTTTTTGCAGTGCGTCAGAAAGATCCGAATGTAATCTCTTGTATTTTTAAAGAAATTCACTATAAGCATCCTCGAATGCCGTATTTTCTGGACATTTGGGATAAAAAACCTCAAATATTTACAAACGGCATACCATTTGCTATATTCCAACTTGGCTTTGAACTGACAAGCCAACGGATTGGATTTTTGTTTGAGTGCTTTTCAGCACGGTTATTTTTTAACACTTTTTTGGAGGTTTCCATGAAAAAGTCTCTTTGGATTCTGAGCGCTCTTGCTATGGTTGGTTTTGCTTTCACCGGTTGTTCAAATGACTGCGAGACGAATGATGACTGCGCAGATGGCGAGTATTGCATTGAAGCATTAGTCGCTTCAGCCGGTGGAAATGAGGATACGGACAGTGTCGAAGTCGGTGACATGTTCTGCTCCGCTTGCCAGACAGACTGCCAGGCAGATGCCGCTCACCCTGTTTGCGTTACAAGCCTGCATGTTTGTGGCGCAAGAGCCACCTGTGACGGCGGCCAGATGCCGACAGTCGGCAGCGATGGATATGCCACCTGCATTTCTGAAACAACTGGCACCTGCAAAACAAATGCAGATTGCGAAAAGGAAGGTTATGTTTGTGGTCCGCAAAATGTGTGCATCCCCGGGACTGAAGATAAATTCAAATATGTCCGCATCGACGATAACTCAGATCCTTGTAAGAAAAATGCTGAAGGTAAATGCACCCAAGACGATCCAGGTGCCGACATCGACGCCGTTGTTCTGAACAAAAGCGATGGCACTGTTCACTATGCCGAAAGAGTTGTGGGATATCTGCGTTCTGACGGTGTGAAAGAGCGTGTAGCAGATTCCCCCATTGCTTCAGATCCCAGCAAAGCGTTAGGGAAGCCGGATTCGTTTAAACAATACCCAGAAAAAGATGGTAAATGCATTTACTATACCGACAGCAGTTTCAAGGAACATCCTTATGTCTCCCTCGGCGGCCAAGGCGGTTACATTACCCTCGAAATGGGTGGTACCATTGATGCCGGTGATAGAATTGATGTTCTTGAAGTTGGTGCCTGTTCTCTTCAAAATACTAAAGACGGTAAGAGTGACACAGCTGTTGCAGAACCGATTAAACTTTCTGTTTCCGTCAGTGGTGCTGATGGCAGCTGGAAAGAAATTGGTGAGTTGACAGCCGATACAACCAACAAAGGTATCCTGAGCTTCACCGTTTCCGAAGCCAAGCTCAAGTAATTTCATCCGGATTTTCGGTTTGAATTGAAAAGCTCCTCTTTGTGAGGAGCTTTTTTTTGCTTGTTTTTATTCAAAAAAGAGGCGATGGCGTATGGCCGGCAGGCCATAGCCATCGCACAGCGCGGGCGTATTGGCAAAGCCAATAGCCGCGCACCAGCAATCCCCCTAAAAATATGCCCGATACACCACAAACCCTTTTCGATGAACTCGCCGAAGACTACGAATCCATGCGCGAAGAACTCGCCTGGGATCCCTTTGTACACATTCGCGATGCCTTTAAAGGAAGCCTCGAGGGCTTGAAAATCCTCGATGCCGGCTGCGGAACCGGTGAATGCTGCCGTTGGTTTCAGGCCCAGGGAGCAAAGCCTTACGGGCTCGATATTTCGCCGGAAATGTGCTTTCATGCGGCGGACAGATCGGAAAATATTCCCTATCTGAACCACGATTTGTGCGATCCTCTGCCGTTTGATGACGGACAGTTCGACGGCGTCGTCGCGCTGGGATGTCTTGAATATATTGAACAAATTGAAGATACGGTCCGTGAATTCAGTCGCGTGCTCAAGCCTGGCGGCATATTTTTGGGGTGTTTTGAACGGTTTGGCGAGGATTGTCCAAATGGCTGTGACAGGGAAGTCATATTCTTTGATGACTGGATGAGATATCGACAGAATGAAGCCGAAATCCGCGCAATGATCGGCCGCAGCTTTGAGCATTCTGAACTCAGACGCGTCCCCGGCTTTAAACTGACCGACGACGATGGATGTGAAACCGGAGAACGCACGCAGTATATCCGGGTAATTGCCAGGAAATAGTATGATTGTGTGGGGGGCAAGCCCCCCTGCGGCGCTATTTGCACG
>JAFRYG010000183.1 GCA_017441205.1 Pseudomonadota bacterium | reverse complement strand
TGCGGCGAAGTGAGGTGATGCATCCCAGCAGAAGCAGGCCAATGGCGGCAAAACCGGAGTGGCTGGCCGGACGTTTTACGCTGCATCCGCAGTCTTCTTCGGCGTAGGCATGCCTTTCTTCCTCGCCGGGAGCTCCGCAGTCGGCATCATCGTCATGGCAGTCGTTTCCGGCGCCGCTGCAGACGTCGTCTTCGTCGATTTCGCCGTCGCAGTCGTTGTCCTTTTGGTCGCAGATTTCTTCAGATGGCGTGCATTCCTGCGAAGCTTCGCAGACATTGTCTTCGTCGGTTTCGCCGTCGCAGTCGTTGTCTTCGCCGTCGCAGACTTCCGGTTCGGGCGAGCATTCCTGCGAACCTTCGCAGACATTGTCTTCGTCGATTTCGCCGTCGCAGTCGTTGTCTTTTTCGTCGCAGATTTCTTCAGACGGCGAGCATTCTTCCCGGCCGCAGACGTCGTCTTCATCGGTTTCGCCGTCGCAGTCGTTGTCTTCGCCGTCGCAGATTTCATCCGATGGCGTGCATTCTTTGGGATCACAGACGCCGTCTTCGTCGACCTCGCCGTCGCAGTCGTTGTCCTTTTCATCGCAGATTTCTTCGGAGGGTTCGCAGCAGACATTGTCTTCGTCGACCTCACCGTCGCAGTCGTTGTCCTTTTCGTCGCAGATTTCCTCAGAAGGTTCGCAGCAGACGTCATCTTCGTCGACTTCGCCGTCGCAGTCGTTGTCCTTTTCGTCGCAGATTTCCTCAGAGGGTACGCATTCCTGGGCTTTGCAGACATCGTCTTCGTCGACCTTTCCGTCGCAGTCGTTGTCTTTTTGGTCGCAGATTTCCTCAGAGGGCACGCAGCAGACGTTGTCTTCGTCGATTTTGCCGTCGCAGTCGTTGTCCTTCTTGTCGCAGATTTCCTCGGAGGGCACGCAGCAGACGTTGTTTTCGTCGATTTTGCCGTCGCAGTTGTTGTCGATTTTGTCGCAGACTTCCTTCTGGAGTGAACAGGGCTTGACGAGCGGACCGCCGAACCGCAGGGTGCTGTAATACATGGGTTTGTTCCAGCCGCTGCTGTTGGCCATCGCGGGACCGGCGACAGCTTTGAATGCCGAACCGTCGAAGGTATAGCACTTGATGCCGTCGGCGTTTCTGCCGCAAACGTCAGCTTTTTTGTCGCCGTTGACATCGCCCATGCGGATGGTCCGGAACTGATCGGGCTTGTTCCAGCCGTTGGCATCGCTGAAGTCCTTGATGTCGATGGCAGAACCGAATTTGCTGCCCGTGGATGGATAGCATTTCATGGCCGCATTGGCGCGGATGCAGAAATCATCCTTGCCGTCGCCGTTGAAGTCGCCGAATCGCGCCGTCGAGAAGTTGTCATAGCCGTTCCAGCCGCTGGAATCCTTGAGGCCTGGGCCCGCGATTTCGCTGCCGAATTTGGTACCCTGAGACAGGTGGCAGACGAGTTTTTCGGAATTGCGCGCACAGATATCGGCTTTGTGATCGCCGTTGATATCGGCCAGGCGAATGGTCGAATAGTATTCAGGTTTGTTCCAGCCCTTGGCGTTGCTCCATTCTGCGGCGATGATTTCACTGCCGAATTTATTGCCGAGCGATGGCCAGCAAAGGAATCCCTTGGAAGCACGGGCGCAGACGTCGACTTTGCCGTCGCCGTTGATATCGGCCATGCGGATGGTGGAGTAGTATTCCGGTTTTCCCCAGCCGTTTTTGTCCGAGAGCGTGGTCAGGGTGATGGCCTTGCCCCAGCCGGAAGCCAGTGACGGGTAACACCTGAACCCATCCTTGAAGCGAGCACACATATCATCGCGGCCGTCGCCGTCGATATCGGCAAATCGTATCGTCGAGTAGTACTGGACATCGTTGTAGCCATCGGCATCGGACATGGCGATGACGGCAGTTTTTGTGCCGAACTTGGTTCCCGCGGATGGCCAGCATGAGACGCCGGCATTGGCCCTGGCGCAGATATCCGCCAGACCGTCGCCGTTGAAGTCCGCCATCCGGATGGTCGCGTAATTCGAAACATCGTTCCAGCCTTGATCATTGCTCAGATCGAGCACTTTCTGGAGCTTGTTCGGCGATCCGGATTTTGAGAACGTGCAGTGGACACCTGCGCTTCCGCGCGCACAGAAATCGGCTTTTCCATCGCCGTCGATATCGGTGCTCTGCGGATCGTAGATCATGGACTGATACATGGGTTCGTCGGCAATGTCGCAGACGCTGTCCTCATCGACCTTGTTGTCGCAGTCATCATCGACATTGTTGCAGATTTCGGCACTCGGCGTGCAGGTCTTGCTGGCAAAAAATCCAAGATGTGCCGCGACGTAACGCTCACTACCGTCGCTGGGGGAGTTGACGACGCCTTTTCCGGAAATCCACATCGTCGAGGAACCGCCGCCGTCCATGTTGATGCCTTGATATGCGCCCAGCGAAATCAGGCAGTCAGACAGATCCGAAAGCGACATGCCCTTGCGGCCGGTTCGTCTGCCGTCGACGACGACCATGTAAAAGTAGCGTCCCGACTTGTCGATGCCAACGGCAGTTCTCGGGTGCGTCGTCGTTGAAAAATCACCGGAGATGCTGACTTTTTTGCCATCCTTGATAATGACGTGGCTTCCGGAAGTGGCATTGTACATGAGCTTTCGGACGTCGGCGCTCTGGCTCTGCAGATAGTGGTTTTGTTTGTCAAAGCCAAAAGTCTGGCGTCCGCTGCAGCTGGAGTAACAATATTCTTTTCCGTCACTCTTATGATAACCGCTGGCCCAGCGCTGTCCGCTTGGATTATTGATAGCAAAGAAGGCCGTATTGATGGCGGTCTGGGTGCCATATGTGCTGGCAAACTTGGATGTCACCATCAGCTTGCCATTGGGATCCGGCGTGACAAATGGCCGAACTCCTTTGGCCTGCAGGTCGACTTTCAGGATATAGACTTTTCGTTCGGAATTGCTCTTGTGACAGTATTCGATGCCGTGAAAAACCTTGCCGGAACCGCTGGCACAGGCCGTCTCGCAGATGGGAACTGCCTGGACTTCGGGGGCAGAAAGAAGGCAAAGAGAGGTACAAACGGAACCAAGCGATAATATCAATAATTTTTTGTGCTGCATTATCTTACTCCTCAGGTGAATACAACATACAGATTATAACAGTCTTTGGAGGCGATCACAAAACGGATTCGGCTGATATTTGAGGGAAATTGTTGTTTTGGTGAGGAGGGGCGTGTCTATGGGCTTTGCCCATACGCCGCGCCAAAGCGTCTATTTCGGCTGACGCCTCAATACGTCGCTTTTTCATATTTCGCGGATGGCACTGCGCGCCGGCCGAACGCAGATGGTGCGCCTCCGGGCGGCGTACTTGTTCCTGCAGCGCGAGCGATGATACAGGCGACAATCCATGTTGCGACGATGACCTGAGATGTCAATGCAGGAAGGAACATGAGAATTGACATCTCTGTTTGGTTTTGTTTTAATTTATATTGGTTGTTCGGGAAACGATGCTATTTTTTTATATGAGTTTATTGGTATGAGATTTGCCCCCCCCCCTCATACAAACTGTTTTTCAAGACCTCTCTGAATTCCCTTTAAGAATTCAGTTCAGCGATACATCTATAACTACTTTACGATGGCTGCGGGCGCAGCGCATCCATCCAACCTGTCTGCTCGATTCTCAATGGGTCACGAAACGGCTGTTGGCTGCAAAATCAACACTGCTTGCCGGAGAGAACGAATTATATTTTGTACAGACGTCCCACGGAACGTCTCTAACCACTGGCTGCCAGAAACTAACCCTAAACCGTACAGACGTTCCGTGGAACGTCTCTGATTACCAACGGAGATACTCATGATGCGTAAACTATTCATTCCTATATTTGTATTCTCGGCGGCATTGTGTTTTGCCGGATGTGTCGAAGATCGCAATGATCTCGAAGACGGCGGATCATCTTCGGGAGGCGGCGGTTCGTCTTCGGGTTCGGGAAGTTCTGACAAAACATATAATTTCTGGACGGATGACTGTGCGACGATGGGCGGAAAAATGCTTTCTTCGGGCGCATGTTATATTCCATGCAGTTCAAATGATGATTGCAAAAAGTATATTGGATCAAGCGAGTGTTTTAGCGGAAGTTATTATTGTCAGCCTGATTACTGTAATAACAAGTCAGGATGGTATGATGTGCATGGAGGGCTTTCTACTCCATGGTGCGTAATATCATGCAGCGGTCCGAATGATACAACGACATGTCCTTCGGAATTACCTACTTGTATAAAGGACGATGGCACGAAAGATCGCTATAGATGTGGAATTAAATCCTCATCCAGCGGTGGTGGCGGTGGTGGGTATTGCAAACAGCTCGGCTGCGGCGGCATCTTTTGTTCGGGCAAATGTGTAGGCTGTCCGGGATGTTAATTTTGAGTTGTTAGTTGTTAGTTTGGGAATGTAATTAAGGATATTGTTGCTGACTAACCACTAACCACTAACCACTAACCACTAACCGATTAAGTGCGCGCCGTATTGCCGCCGGGCAATAGGCGCGCGGCGAATCCGTATTCGAAGCGGCGCACCATCTGTGTGCGGCGCTTCGAATAGGATCGCCCCTTCAAAAAAAGACCACATGAACCTACATGGGTCATCCATTGCCACAAAGCGCGTTTTGTGGTAAACTTTTGGCCGCATTTTGGGGGCAATTAAAGCCCTGTTATGTTGATTTACAACCGATTATCTGCAACAGGAGCAGACCATTCATGATCGATAAGACCTATAATCCGACCGAAGTTGAGAAACGCTGGTATCCGTTCTGGATCAATAAAGGCTATTTTCATGCGGATGAACATTCGAAGAAACCGCCGTTTACCATTGTCATTCCGCCGCCGAACGTGACCGGCAAGCTGCACATGGGGCACGCCCTGTTTGTGACGATTCAGGATTTGCTGACGCGGTTTAAGCGTATGCAGGGATTTGAGGCACTATGGCTTCCCGGCACCGATCATGCCGGCATTGCGACGCAGGTCATGGTGGAACGCCAACTCGCCAAAGAAGGCAAAACGCGCCTGGAAATCGGGCGTGAGGCATTTCTGGAACGCGTCTGGGCCTGGAAGAAAGAGAAGGGATCGAACATCATCGAACAGCTCAAGATTCTCGGCGCCTCCTGCGACTGGGAACGCGAGCGGTTTACGATGGATGAGGGGCTTTGCAAGGCCGTCGTGGAAGTTTTTGTCAAGCTGTACGAAGAAGGTCTGATTTATCGTGAAGAAAGGCTCGTCAACTGGGATCCTGTCGCGCAGACCGTGCTCAGCGATCTGGAAATCGACCAGGAAAATGAGAATGGTCATCTGTGGCATTTGCGCTACGATCTCGTTGATGGCACGGGGTCCATCGAGATTTCGACGACGCGTCCCGAGACGTTGTTCGGCGATACGGCGGTTGCCGTTCATCCCGATGATGAAAGATACAAGGGGATCGTGGGCAAGATGGTCAAGCTCCCGCTGACCGACCGCGAAATTCCCGTGATTGCGGATCCGCTGGCCGCCGATATGGCTTTCGGTACCGGTGCGGTCAAGATTACGCCGGCGCACGACTTCAATGACTTCGAAACCGGAAAGCGCAATCATTTGCCGCGCATTCAGGTCATCGGCATCGATGCCTGCATGACCGACAACGTTCCGCCCAAATACCGCGGCATGACGCGCGAAGAGTGCCGTAAAGTGGCTCTGGAAGACCTCGCGGCATCGGGCAATCTCGTTCGCGTGGAGGATTACGTGCACATGCCGTCCCGTTCGCAGCGTTCCGGTGCGCTCGTCGAACCGCTGCTTTTGCCGCAGTGGTGGGTAAATGCCAAAGTTCTGGCGGAACCGGCCATCAAGGCTGTCGAAACCGGTGCGACGACGATGACGCCGAAACTCTGGGAAAAGACGTTCTTCAACTGGATGCACAACATCCGCGACTGGTGCATTTCGCGTCAGCTCTGGTGGGGACATCAGATTCCGGCATATTATTGTGAGGACTGCTGCAAGGGGCACATCCACTACATCACCAATCCTGGGCAGAAGGATCCGGATTTGCGCATCGATGCTCAGGCCAAGCCGATCGTTGCCCGCAAATGTCCTGAAAAATGTCCGGTTTGCGGCGGTACGCATTTCATTCAGGAACCAGACGTCCTCGATACCTGGTTCAGTTCCGGTCTGTGGCCGTTCTCGACGATGGGATGGCCCGAAAACACCGATACCCTGAAGAAATTCTATCCGACGAGCGTCATGGAAACGGCCGCAGACATCATCTTCTTCTGGGTGGCCAGAATGATGATGTTCGGCATTCATTTTATGGGTGAGACGCCGTTCAAGGATATTTATTTCCATGCTTTGGTCCGCGACAAGCAGGGCGTCAAGATGTCCAAGACAAAGGGCAACGTCATCGATCCGCTGCTGCTCATCTATGGCTGTCATCCCGATACGGTTCCCGAAGATGAAAAACAGGCGTCGCGTCAGCTCTTCGACGACTATCCCAACGGCATCGATCCTCAGGGTTCGGATGCGCTCCGGTTCTCGCTGACGATGCTCGCCGCACAGGGACGCGACGTGCGTCTGGACATCCGCCGCATCGAGGGTTACCGCGCATTCCTGAACAAGGTCTGGCAGGCCAGCCGTTTCGTGCTCATGAACGTCGAAAATGAGAAGGACATTTATTCGAATATTACGGCAGATGGCTGCAGGGAACCGTTTGATGCTGCAGATCTGTCGATGGCGGATGCCTGGATTTTGGACAGACTCAACCGCGTCGTCAAGGAAGTGACCGATCAGATTGAAGCCTATAACTTCAACGAAGCGGCTCAGTGCATCTACGATTTTCTGTGGAATGAATACTGCGACTGGTACATCGAGCTGAGCAAGGTCGTTCTGTACAGCAGGGATGAGACGATGGCGAAGCAGGGACGCACGACGCGTCTGGTGCTCGTTCATGTACTCGAAACCATTCTGCGTCTGCTGCACCCGTTTGCGCCGTTCATTACCGAAGAGATCTGGCAGAACCTGCCAAAATCGCCGAATGCTCCGGAATCCATCATGATAGCTCCATGGCCGGTTGCGAACGAAGCACTCCTGAACGAGAAGGAAGCCAACCGCACGCGCACGCTCATTGCAATCGTTTCGGCCATCCGCAATATCCGCGGCGAGGCCAATATCGCGCCGAGTAAGGCAATTCCTCAGATTCTGGCACTTTCGGACGATGCAGCAAAACGCGGCATTGTCGATTCGATGCGCGCGTCGATCTGTACGCTCGGGAAGGTTGATAATATCGTCATTGGCGGCAGTGATACTTCAAAACCTGCACCATGTGCACTCGGTGTTGCAGATGGCATCGAAATCGTGATTCCGTTTGCGGATCTCATCGATATCGCAGCAGAACGCGATCGTCTCGACAAGGCCATTGCAAAGGTCAAAAAGGATCTCGAAGCGAGCGAACGCAAGCTCAATAATCCGAATTTTGTTTCCCGTGCGAAGCCTGAAGTCGTCGAAACCGAGAAACAGCGCGTCGAAAATGGACGTTCTGAGGTTGAGAAACTGACCAGAGCCAGAGCTCAGCTGGGGTAGAGCAGTGATACCGGGGGAGATGGAGTTACCCATTTCCCCCGGCTTTGCCGGGGACAAACATGTGAAATCCCCTCCGGGCTTTTGAAAACGTGGCTATTCTGCGTGAATGCAGCATTTCTGCAATGACAGGCGAAAGTTGCTGTGTGCAGCTGGGCTGTATGGTATGCGATTTGCGTTAGTCCTCCGGTTGCCTTTATTAAGGCTCTGTTATACGAGTGTAGATATTTTGTTCGTGAAGATTTGCAATTCAGGGCTTGGCGCTTGGAGCCTGGAGTGGTGAATGCATTCTCAAAGCTCAAAGCTCAAAGCAATGAATGACATATTCTTTGGAACATTGCATATCCACACTGGTTAAACATAGTCTTTATTAAAGACGTTTTTAAGCTTTAAAGGAGAAGTGCCATGTCACCTCAAAAACTATTATTCAGTGCAGCAGCCTGTGTTTCTTTGTTGTTCTGCGGACAGGCATTTGCCGAATCGGAATGCGTCAGTGCAGGAGCCAACACTGCCTGTGGTTACGATTGCAAGACTGCCGGTGCGAATGTGCAATGCGCCAAAACGCCGGATGGTGCGTGTATTGCAGTAGGGGCCAAGATATTTTGCTGGGATCCGCCTCATCCTACGCATCGCAAGGCACAGTGTATTTCTGCTGGAATAAACATGGCCTGCGGTTATGACTGCAAATCCGCTGGTGCAAATGTAAAATGTGCGAATACTCCGGATGGCATATGCACTGTCAAGGGGGCCCAGATTAACTGCTGGGATCCGCAGCCTCAGGCCCAGCAGTACCGACCGGCTCCTCCTGCCCAACAATACAGGCCTGCGGCTCCTGCCCAACAATACAGGCCTGCGGCTCCTGCCCAACAATACAGGCCGGCTCCTCCTCCGGCTCGGCCAAGACCTGCGCAGCAGCCAGCTGCGCAATCTGAATGCGCCAATGCCGGTATTAACAGTGCGTGCGGTTACGACTGCAAGACGGCCGGTATCAACGTAAAATGCGCTCAGACTCCGGCGGGAGCCTGCATCGCCGTGGGAGTCAATATTCTCTGCTGGGATCCGCCGTACCGTACAAACCGCAAGGCGGAATGTATTTCTGCAGGAATAAACATGGCATGTGGTTACGACTGCAAAGCAGCCGGCATTAACGTCAAGTGTTCCTCAAATCCGAACGGTCGGTGTATCGTCAACGGCATCAATATCACCTGCTCTGAATAATGATGGCTATGTGCTTTTGACATGGCCATGAAATATATCAGAAATATTCTTTATGACTTAAGGAAGGTCTGAATAATTGTTTTTTTGTGAGGGGGCAACGCCCCCTGCGGCGCTATTTGCAAGCAAATACGCGCCTACCCCCTGTGCGGGGACACCCCGCAACGCCCCAGACATATCTTTACTCAGACTTTCCCTAAGGAATCTCTGAATAATTGTCTGGTGCAGCCAACGATGTTGTATAAAACTGCCCCCTTGCCCCAGTTGGGAAAGGGGAGAAAGGGGCCAATTGTTCAAATGTTCCTTAAAGTCTGCAGCTATTGGTTATATAAATAGAATTGCGCGCTTTGAGTGCTGAACTGCGAACTTTATTCAGTATCCATCACATTGATTTCTTCGATGGTTAATCCCGTAATTTCAGCAATTTGCTTTTCAGGGATTCCAGCTTTTCGGCATCTTCTGATGGTATTTAATTTTTCCAGGGTTTCACCATCCTCTTTTCCGAGCTTGAATCCGTCCTCTTTTCCGAGCTTGAATCCGTCCTCTTTTCCGAGCTTGAATCCGTCCTCTTTTCCTTTCTTTTCGGCTGCGATTTCTTTGGATTTGACGAGAGCTTTTGTCACTTCTTCCTGATCAAACAATGCGGTCATGATGTTCATAATTTCTGTCTCCCGTTCCCTTAGGTAGTCGGTTAATATCCTGTATTGATTGCAGATTCGGATGGTTTCCTGAATGGCCTTGGCCGTTCGCCCGTGTATTTTTAGCTGTTTTGTAAAAATTTTGCAAAACCGTATGTACTGGTTGAGAATACTTCCTTTTCTGCCGGAGTAAATGATTCGAATTCTGACCTCGATGTCGGCAATTTTGCCTTTAAAGAACGATTTGCTCAATCTGAGTATTCTGGGTTTTCTTTTTCGGCTGCCGGTATAGATGACATAGAGTTCAGGGACTGGCAGTTGAATATTTACATTATCGTACAGAGAGACATTCATTTCGTGGAAATAGTCGACGTAGGTCTGTGCCAGATAATTCCAGGCGCGGATGAGGATGTTCGGCGTCCATGTGCTCTGCGCTTCCACGAGAATCATGTATCGATGATTGACCCTGAACCCCAGGTCGTTATAGGGATGTTCAGCAATGATGCTTTTAAGCGTAATGGTTTTGAGATCCTGGAGGGTGGTCAATTGGTCTTCGGGATGCAGGGATTGATATAATTCCAGCAGATATCGGGGGATAGAAAACAAATCGACAAAAACGCTGTCTTTGGCTGTATACTTGATAATTGGATTGTCGGACATCACTCATCTCCAGACGTTACATGGATGCTTTCCTATATATGGGGGCATTTGGGCAATTCCGGTCAAAAAATGTTCAAAAAGTGAACAATAGTTTCGAAATGATATGATTGTCGGTTCCGGATGTCAGGTAATGGATTGATGTATTGAATTTGTAATGGCGATGGAGATCTGATAAAATCGGAAGGCGGTGTACTGTTGCTTTTTGTTGCTTTTTTGTGCTTATTGTTGCCGGAAATAAAGAGGATTTTGATATGAAAAAAACGGATATGAGGGGTTCAGTTATGGAGCTGCACGGTATCCGCAGCTGCTTTGCGATAGTGTCCGTTAGTCTGGCAATGGCTGCCGGGATGAATGCCTGTACGATGGATGATGTCCATGATCCGGGGTTGTGTGGGCTGTCGATGTCTGATGATCAGTTCGGTACATTTGTATGTCAGTGTGCACCAGCAGTGAGCGGCGTGCGCGAACTCCCACGGCTCGCGCATTGCCGGACATTTGTGCCCAATTCGACACCGACGGGGTGTACGGCAAATCATGTCTGTGAATTTGTATGCGATGATGGCTATCAGCTCAATGCTTCAGGATCCGCGTGTGACCCGGTCGTTTCCTGTGAAACTGAATTTATATGCAGGGGAAAGGATCTCTATCGCTGCAGCGATGATCAGCTCATCGAAAACTGTACTCAGGAATGTGATGCGGCATCAGGAAAGTGCATCGGATCTGTCCCGGAACAGAAAGATTGTACTCAAGGGGATGTACGCTGCTCGGAGGATGGATCAAATCTGCTGACATGCAGGGAGGGCGAATGGAAAGCTGATGCATGCGGAGAGGGTAAAAAGTGCCAGAATAAAGAATGTGTGTCGTGGTGCGAGAATGACAGCTTTCAGTGTGTGGATAAAGAACAGCAGAAATGTGTCGATCACAGGTGGGTGACACAGACGACATGCGCCAATATATGCAAGAGTGGTCAGTGCATCGATTGCGCGGACGACGGAAGCTGCGTGTATCTGGAATTGTCTGCGCAGGCAATGACACTGTTTTCTGGGCGTACAGCATCGTTCAATGTCGCCTATATCGCTGACAATAAGCCCAAACTCGCCATGGTACTCACTGTTACGTCCTCGAACAGGAGTTGTATCAGCGTTGATGAAAATAAAGTCACAACGGGAGAATTTGCAACGATTCAGATCAGGGCTGAGAATGTCACAAAGGAATGCACTGCCCAGGTGGTCATCAGCGATGATCAGGAGATTGCAGATGCGGTGACGGTCAATGTCACTGTATTCCCCAATGTCGATAATAATCATAATAATATGATTGATTATTATGACCTTGGCTCTGCCAGTGAATGCCGTAAAAATGACGAGTGTGCATCAGGTTTCTGCGACAGCTTTGTCGGTTATCGCTGCTCAAATCGGTGTACTTCGGATGATGAGTGCATCAGCGATGATTATTTTTGTCGTTCGGATGGTCGCTGCGCATCCCGAACTTTTGAGACAGTATGGAAGATAGAACAAAATGAAACGATTCAGTTTCCGATCAAGACTGAAACCCCGTGTGAATTTGAGATCGATTGGGGGGATGGTGCAAAGGATAATATATCCAACTGTAAGAATAGTAAACCGGCACACACTTATTCTGAGGGCGGGGAGTATCACATTAAGATAACAGGTGTGCTCGATGAATGGGGACTGCATGATAAGTTCGGTGATAACGAGAAGCTGGCCAAAAAATTGATATCCGTGGTTTCATTCGGGCCAGTTGGGCTAAAGCCCTTTGCCTTTGCCCAGGCCAGTAATCTGGTATCAGTTTCGAATATCGATATTCCAGATTCAACCAAATTAAAGTCGATGCAAGCCATGTTCTGGGCGAACGAAAAGTTTAATTATAATATTGGCCGATGGGATGTATCGAATGTGACGGATATGAGTACAGCGTTTTATGGCTGCACTGTCTTTAATCAGGATATTGGTCGGTGGGATACATCAAAAGTGACATCTATGGCAGAGGCTTTCGTGGCAGCTTCGGCTTTTAATCAGGATATCGGTCAATGGGATGTATCGAATGTGACGATTATGGAGGGTATGTTTGAGTCTGCCATCAAGTTTAATCAGGATATCGGCGGCTGGAATATATCCAAAGTGACAGATATGAGTGGAATGTTTAGTGGTGCCAGTGCATTTAATCAGGATATCGGCGGCTGGAATACATCCAAAGTCACGAAAATGGGGAGCACATTTAGTGGTGCCAGTGCGTTTAATCAGAATATCGGCAAATGGGATGTATCAAATGTTACTGAAATGCAGCGTATGTTTTTGAATGCAGAATCGTTCAACGCAGATATCGGCGGCTGGAATACATCTAAAGTAACGAAAATGAACGAGATGTTTGAAAATACAACGTTTAATCATAATATTGGCAAGTGGAATGTATCGAATGTCACAGATATGCAGAGTATGTTTTACAAGGCAAAGATGTTTAACCAGAATATTGCTGCATGGGATACATCAAAAGTTGAGAAAATGGATTATATGTTTTCAGGTGCCGAAAAGTTCAATCAGGATCTGAGTCAGTGGCATGTAACGGCGTCAACGTCGCGGATGTTCATAAAGTCGGCACTCTCTCGGGTGAATTATTGTAAGATTAAGAATTCCAAAACGTGGTCAGATTCTGCAAAAAATTGTGGTTTTACGTCTGAAGGTGAAGCTGTTGTATGTAATGCTCCGCAGCCTTCCGATTAATTTCTGGGGAGTGTTTGTCGATATTGCGGGGCGTATATATTGTAAAGAAGTCATTGCCGGATAGAACAGAAGGGAGTTTTTGAAATGAAAAAAACTGTCATCAGAAAAAAAGCGACAGAACGACATCATATTTGCAGTTACTGGGGGGCGCTTTCCTCATGTCTGGCTGTGGTCGTCGCTTTGAATGCATGTTCGATGAACGATGTTCGCGATCCGGGGCTTTGCGGATACGGCAAGACCGATGATGAACTGGGAACACCCGAATGTCAGTGTGCGCCGGTGGTTAGTGGAATCAGGGAGTCGCCGATACTCGATCAGTGCGGCCAATTCATTCCCAATCATTCTACGGCCGTCGGCTGTTCAGCAAAAAATATTTGTGAATATGAGTGTGACAAGGGGTTTGAGAAGTCCAGGAAGGCTGCAGAATGTGTTCCCGAGGGTTCCTGTATTTCGGAATTTGTCTGCAAGGGCAGCGATCAGTATCGCTGCAGCGATGATGAGCTGATCGAAAGCTGCGAATACGGGTGTGATCTCAATACGGGGATTTGTCTGCCCAAAAACTGTGAGGCAGATGATGTTAGGTGTACGGATGAAAAAGAGCGCGCTTTTTGTGAGGACGGCAAGTGGCAAAAAGAATCCTGCAAGGAGGACAAAAAGTGTGTGGATGGTTCTTGCATTCACTGGGTTTGTGATGAGGGAACGCGGAAGTGTCAGTCCAATACGGCTATGAAATGTATTGAGAATGAGTGGGTTGAACAGCAGACATGCGAATTTGGTTGTGATGCGGATATTGGGGCATGTTTGACGTCGGTTTGTACAGACGGTGATGTCAAGTGTGACGATGAAGGGAGGAAGAAAGTCTGTCGTGAGGGATCCTGGAAGACCGAATCGTGTCAGGATGGTGAGAAATGTATTGATGGTGCATGTAAAGCATCGGGGTGTGAGAATGACAGTTTGCGGTGCAATCAGAATGTCCTTCAGATATGTGCAGATAATGAGTGGGTCGACCAGGAAACTTGCAAGGACAGGTGTATTGAGAATCAGTGTGTTAACTGCGATGCTACGGGGACGTGTGTATATTTGCAAGTGTCTGAGCATGAACTCGATATTTCAGCTGAACATTCGACGGAATTAGTTGTGTCATATATCATTGATGGTGTTCCTCAGATAGGTAAGGAATTATTGCTTCAGATGATGGATGACAATTGCATTGAAAAACTACCTGATACTCTGTCGCTCGATACGAAGTATATGCCAATTAAGGTTATTGGTAAGCCCATCACAGAAGATTGTTCTTCGAATATAACAGTCCAGGATGTTCTCGGTGTGGCGCGTCCCGTGGTGATATCCGTGATAGTTCATCCATTGGTAGACGAGAATCACAATTATATGATCGATGAGTTAGAGGATTTTGAAAAGGCAGTGGAATGTAAAAAGGATAACGACTGCGGTTCTGGGTTTTGCGACAGCTTTATCGGTTATCGCTATTCAAAACGATGTAAGTCGGATGATGAGTGTATCAGCAACAAATATTTATGTCGTTCAGATGGCCGGTGCGCCCCCAGAGCTTTTGAAACTGTCTGGAATGTTACGCGTGATAATAGCACAATATCATTTCCAGTGGAGAACGCGGAGAATTGTGAATTTAATATTGACTGGGGAGACAATACTGGTCAATGGTTTTCGTCTTCGTGTCCGAAAAAGCTGGAGCATATATACATAAAGAAAGGAGAATATCATGTTGTCGTGACCGGAACGCTCGATGGCTGGGGGAAACAGTTTTCAGGTACTTCATGTAGCGGTAATGGTATTAATTATCTTGAACGTGTTGAGTCTTTTGGACCGGTTGGCTTGGCGGGGGGGGCGTTTGCAAATACACCAACTCTGAAAAAACTGTCGTCCGTCGATATTCCGGATGCTTCTAAACTGAAATCAACGAAGGGTATGTTTTGTAGTTATGATAAAACAAGTATATCAAATATGGAATTTTTTTTGGATAAGTGGGATATGTCTAATGTTAAAGATATGAGTTATATGTTTTATAATAATAAACATTTTGATCTGGAAATTGGCAGTTGGAATACGTCTAAAGTTAATAACATGAGTAATATGTTTAGTAAGGCATTGGGTTTTAATCAGAGTATCGGAAATTGGGATACGTCAGAAGTTGAAGATATGAGTAATATGTTTCAGTTTGCGGAGGGTTTTAATCAGGATATCGGAAATTGGGATACATCGAAAGTTAATGATATGAGTAATATGTTTCAGAATGCTTCGACTTTTAATCAGGATATCGGAAATTGGGATACATCGAAAGTTGAAGATATGAGTAATATGTTTCAGAACGCATCGGCTTTTGATCAGAATATCAGCAGTTGGAATGTGTCGAATGTCGAAAAAATGAACTACATGTTTTATAACGCAAAAGCTTTTAATCAAAATTTAAGTGCCTGGAAACTGAGCTCATTGAAGTCTAGAAGCAGTATGTTTAGCGGGTCAGGATTGTCAAAGGATAATTTCTGTGCTATGTATACAGCAGAAGGTGATTATTGGAAGAACACTGCTTTTTCTTATGGTTTACCAAAGGATTGGAAGTGTGAGTGAATTTTATTTGTTGTGGGCGCTTGTTTTTTACGCCCCCTGAAATGCTGTGCATTTTGCCTGTTCCTGCAGGTTATGGGACTGTGTTAATGGATTTGAAATTATTGTATATATTATTACATCTGTTGGCTGCGTGTTGAATAAAATTATATGATATATTGTAAGCGCTCAATAATGGAACGTATTGACAAGAAAGGCGGCATTCGCCGCCTTTCTTATTTCATCTTGAACTGCTTCTGCATTCCATCAGCCCATGGCATATAATCATCCACCACAAAGCCCGTTTCAAATTTTTCAGGC
>JAFRYG010000182.1 GCA_017441205.1 Pseudomonadota bacterium | reverse complement strand
TTTTGCGATATGGCGTGATGATACGACTTACAATTACGGAGCGATGATTGCGCCTTAAACTAGTTGATCAGGCAGGTGTCTTATCTGTGATCAGTAGGGCACACTGCCTAAAAAAAATCTTGACCTAAACCACAGTATCTTTGCGGGCACCCTTGCCTAACAATACACACTCGCCCGCTTTGCAGCGGGCGACCCTTTAGCTTTTCGGACACTCATTGATAGTATTAGAAGGTAATTTACATTCATGCAACGGACCATTACCTGTGCCATAATATCCCTTAGGAATAACTCCTTTATCAATCACCTCATAACAACCGTCATTTAGGTTAATCCTATAATAAGTTTCTTGAACACCATCAGTAATTTTATTTTTTTCGTAGCAATACGCTGCATCATTAACTTCATCTTCCTTGAGCTTATCATAAGGTTTACCATCTCCAATGCAAATATAAGCATGATGAAGAGAAAACTCTACCTTATTTAAATTAACAGTTGTACACTTAATGTTACATTGACGAGAAGTTTCACCTCCTTCGCTGCATTCATTAGAATCATAACAAGGACCCTCCAAGGTTTCTCCATCTGCCGCGCACTCATATATTTTATTAGAAATGCAGGCTATCGTTCTTTCTTTATTCTTTGCAAGACCGTTATCACATACATGTATCTTATTACCAATACATTTTGGTGCTTCTTTCCCTTCGCGACATAGATTACATCCGGTCTTATCCTCCTTACACCCAACAAAGCAGGTTCCCTCTGCTTCCGAACCAATCTCTTCATTTTCACAACGATATAAATTATTTTCAAGACAGTAATATTCGCTTGTACATTTTTTACAATTATTACCGTCACACCCCAGAGGGCATTCTGTAGTATCCAATACGCCCTTTTCATCACATGTATTTAACGTGTTACTTTTACATTCCCGATTCCCAGGCTTGCATTGATTACATTTCTTGGTTGTGTCATTGCAGCCATAAGTACCACAATTATTAACCTCACTCCAGTCGTTGCCGTTACCGTCATCTTTAGCTTTACATTCGTAGTATTTATTATCTTCGCATTTTGTAGTTCCCGGCGTGCAACCATCAGTAATACACTCGCCAGTCTCGTCGTTACATCCATTCGTACATGCTTCTGTGGTCATGTTCCCTTGTACACAACTTAAGGACTCTTTACCACTCACATCGCATTGTTTTTTGCCATTCTTGCACATACCACAGCCAGTTTTATCAGAATTGCAGGATAGATTAGAACATTTGCTGCCTGCTGCAGTACCATCTTCGCATTGCAAAACGCCAATGCCGTCTTCACCATCACGACAGATTTTTTTACACTCGACGCAACCAAAGCCGCCCGTCGGCAGCGCTGCACAATACCCCGCATTGCAAGGCGTGTGTTCCCACCCACCATCGCTGCATTTTAATACTTCATTCGCATCATCGCTGCATTTGGTCTCTCCAACAATGCTGCACGAATCAGGATCATTGGGTTCACAATTGCCCGTCTCCGGATTGCATGTTTCACTGTCGGAACATGCCCCAACCACCCCCCATACCCCATTCGTGCAGACAGAAGAAACACGATTGTCCGGTGAGCATTTTTTCTTGCTATTAATGCACTCGCCGCATTTATTCTCTGCAGTGCAGTTATGCCCGCCCTCACATTCTTCTTTTTTCAATATACCACCGTCACAGATTAATTTCTCACTTCCCCCAATAGGACAAAATTCATAGCCCGATGTACATTTGGATTGAGTGACACAGAAATTATCCTGGCCGCATTCTGCTGAACTGCACTCATGGGCAGTTCCCCAAGTGCCATTGGAACATACAGATAATTCTGCATTCTGGCCATTCTGACCTGCGACGCATCGGAAGGAACCGTCCTTGCACGCACCGCATTTTTCATCATCGAGGCAGGATATGTCCGCACCATCTATTTTACAGGGTTCTTTTTTACCCCACGTCAGGGTTCCAGAGCAAACGGATAACCAGCCCTTGCCCGCTTTGTCATTGGCACAGCGTTTCTTGCCGACAGTATCGCACAATGTATCCGCACATTTTCCCGAAATACAGATTACGCCCTTGCTGCACTTCTCAGTACCGCATTGACAAACCGATGCATCGACGGCACTGCCGCCGCTGTCCTCACATAATGATTTGAAGTTGCTGTATTTATGAGCGATCTCATTGCCGCATCCGCCCAGCAGGCACATGCCTGCACACAACATCCCCAACCATACGAATCGCGAGGGGATCGTGATGCCTGCGCGAAGCGGGGCAATTTTTACCGGGGGGGGGTATAACCTGTTGATTTTTATATATTTTTTCAATTCCATTCATTTATTCTCCTTTTAACTGAACCTGACATTTTTACAAAATGTATGCACTCGCTACCGCTTAGCATACCGGAATAATACAACAAATCGAACTTAATTGCTGACTTTTAAAAGAACTATTTGGTTATTTTTTTACACACAAGTGTATTTGTTTGAATATAATAAACATTTTTATAATCAACACAGCCCATACGACTCGCTGCAACAGGGTTGCCATTCATTCCCAGGGCTTTTGGGACATCACCGGCCGCTATCGCACCCTCGCCCACAGGGAGATCGCTGTGGATTCACCTGCGCTCTCCCGTTGACGCGCTGCAGTTGACACTGTCCCTGTCCTTTAGATGAATTCACAGAGGCTGAACTGAGCAGTTGTAACTGTTTAGCCATGGTGTGTTTGTAATTTTTAACAAACGGATTTGTTCGCAACTAACGTTGCTCACAATTAAAAAAACGCGAAGGCCGTTAGGCCTGAGCAAATCCGTTGTAAAACAATCAGACGCAGGGCTGAATAGTAACGAGCAGTTACTGATTTTTTATATGAGACATTGACTTCCCCAGGATTCTTTGACATACGCAGAATTCCAGGGGTTCAGCGTAACTCATTCTTCATTTTTTCATCGATAACTGTATCTGGAGGCAACAGATGAAAAGATTATCCCTTTGTATGATTATTTTTTGTATAATATCAACTGGTTGCAGCGACGACAAAGAGAGTGGTGCAACCTGCGGGAACGGCATCATCGAAGGTTCCGAAGCGTGTGATCAGACGAACTTTAACGGCGCAACATGTGAGTCGCTGGGACTCGGAACGGGACAACTCATCTGTACCAATGCATGCGAAATCAATGATTCAGGCTGCCAGAACGGTCTGCAGCAGCCGCAGTGCGGCAACGCCATCCGCGAGGGCGATGAAAAATGTGACAGCAATGATTTTGGCGGCGCAACATGCGAAACGCTCGGCCTGGGGTCTGGCACTCTCCAATGCACATCCCTGTGTACCCTCGATACCACCGGATGCGAAAAAAGCCCAAAATCGGGCGAATGCGGCAATGGAACCCGCGAAGCCAAAGAACAATGTGACGGAAGTGATTTTGGTACCATCACATGCGAAAATCTCGGACTCGGCGCAGGCAATCTGGTCTGTACCGAAACCTGCACCATCGATACATCCAAATGTGAGATGAGCCATCAGATCCCCAAATGCAGCAATGGTATCAGGGAGGGCCAGGAGGAATGCGACGGTAAGGATTTTGGTGACGCCTCCTGCGAATCCCTCGGCAAAGGTACTGGCAATCTAAAATGTACAAATACCTGCACCATCGACACCACCGAATGCGTATCGGTCCCACCGGCCGGATGCGGCGACGGCGCCAAGAGTGACCAGGAAGAATGCGACGGTCAGGATTTTGGTGACGCCACATGCGAATCCCTCGGCGAAGGTACCGGCAATCTAAGATGTACGGAGACCTGCACCATCGACACTACCGAATGTGTCGCTGTGCCGCCGGCCGGATGCGGCGACGGCGCAAAAAATGGCGAAGAAGAATGCGACGATAAGGATTTTGGAGGGGCCACATGCGAAACCCTCGGACTGGGAGTCGGCACGCTCAAATGTACCGAAACCTGTGCAATCGATAAATCTGACTGTAAAAAGCCCGTCGAATGCGGTGATGGCGTTCGGGAAGGCAAAGAAGAATGCGACGGCGAGGATTTTGGGGATGCAACGTGCAAAAGCATCGTTCCCGATAAACCGTTCGGCAGACTGGGATGCACGCAGGAATGCAAAGTTGCCGCAATTTTCTGCGGAAAATCCGATCTGGGACTCCAGGCTCCAATCCCCGATTCCGAAAGCACGGATGCCCAATGCTCAAACGGTCTGAACGATTTTCATACCCAAAACAAGGACGGTTCGGAAGCCAAGTTCTTCGACTGTGCCAACAATCAATGCAATCACTCACCGCTGGTTCAGGTCTGTCATGCGACAGAAAACAGCGATGCCGCATGTTCGGATGGCCTGGATAATCAGAATGGTTCCGGCCTCCACGGTTATTTTAAAGAAAAATACAATGGTTTGGTGGACTGCGCAGATCCGTCGTGCTTCAAGAATTGGCGCGTCACCGTTTGTAAGAATGAGGCCCCCCAATGGGAACTCGGTGCAGATTGCGAAGACGGTAAGGATAACGACGGCGATGGCCTCAAAGACTGCGAAGATCCCGACTGTTTGCATGCCGGTTCCTCCAAATGCGACCTCGGCACGCGCAAGCGCATTTTGTTCGACAATGCCCATCATCAGCTCGCCGGCGGCGTGGATTGGATCATCGATATTACCGGTCGCCATCCGTGGCCCAGCATGCCCAAAGCTGAATCCGAGTGGCATGGATCCCTGTCATCCTGGGCTCTGGATCTGATGAAGACGGGCGATTACATCGTCGAAACACTGCCGGCAGATCGCACCCTGACCTGGAAAGATGACAAAAACGCCCAGGATTTAAGCCAGTATCACATTCTCGTCATTGCCGAACCCAGTTCAAAAATTACAGATAACGAAGCCAAAGCCGTATTCAATTTTGTTCAGAATGGCGGCAGCCTTCTGATGGTTGCCAACCACGAAGGCGCCGATCGCGACGCCAATGGCTACGATTCCGTACGCGCCTTCAACGAAATGATCGCCGCCATTCCCGGCGCAAAATCCAAAGAAGACAATCCTTTCGGATTTTATGTACTTCCGGGAGCATTCTCCAACAACAGCAAGACAAAACCCGCCGAAGGCGCTGAACCGACCATCATTGAAAACCGCGCAGGCAAGATTCAATCGACAGGCATGTACGGCGCCGCTGGATTCCAAATTGTCAATGCCGAACTGGCCAAAGCATTCCTGACCGAGATGAATTCCAGTGAAATCTTTGCGCTGACAGCCATCGTCGGCAAAGGACGCATCGTCGCCATCGGCGACAGTGCTATTCTGGGAGACGGCACCAACTTCCTCGGCCTGAAGCTGACAGCCGAAAACGGATATGTCGACACCAAACTTGACAACCGCATTCTATTTTTGAATGCCATCGACTGGCTGGCCGGTATTCATCCGTAACGTATTCAAATCAAGTGATTATTCTGTGAATACATCAGCGCGAAGCGCCGCCCGGCGTATTGCCAAAAGCAATAGCCGGGCGCAAAAAAGCCGCGTATCACGCATGTGATAGCGGCTTCCCCAAATCAAACATTCATAGCCGCTGACATCCCGGACCGACCAGACGACTGCAGCCGCTTTCGCCTATTTTTTCAACGACGATCTGAGTATCCACGATCTCGTGCGCGCGGGCGACGTGCGTAATGAGGCCAACGAGGCGGCTGCGTTTGCTGTCACCGAGGTTTTTCAGCATATCGATGGCCGTATCGAGCGTATTGTCGTCGAGTGTCCCCAGTCCCTCGTCGATGAACAGGGATTCGATGGCCACATTCCGGCTCGCCATCTCCGAAAGCGAAAGCGCGAGTGCCAGACTCATGCAGAATTGCTCGCCACCTGACAGATTACTGACAGGACGTATCTGGCCCGTGTGATAATCCTGGACGACAAAATCGAGACTCATGTCATCGCTGCTTTTGCGCACGAGTTCGTAGCGTTTCATCAGTTCCTTATCGCGCAGATATTTGTTCGCATTGCGAAGCAGAATGTTGAACGTGAGTCCCTGTGCGAAATTGCGGAATTTTTTCCCATCGCTGCTGCCGATGAGTTTGCTGAGCGCTTCCCAGCGTTTGTGCTCAGAACGCGCCTGTTCGAGCGCTTTGCCCATTTCCCCAATTTTTGCATCATTTTCGCGATTCTTGTCGAGCTTCTCGCGGATGCGCCCGATTTCCTCGTTATTTGCATTCAGCTTATCCTTATAGCTGGCCAAATCGCACTGGATGGCTTCGATGCTCATGCCCGCTTTGGCATACGTCCCGGTGACGGGATGTTCCCGCAGCTGATTGAGTGATGTTTCGGCCTCTTTGTAACCGGCATCCAGCCTTGCCGTTTCATCATCCAGATTCCTGGCCTCCTGTCTGAGCGCAGCGATCTGCTTTTCAGGCAGGCGCGCATCTGTAAACGATTTTTCATCAGCAAACTGTTGCTTCTGAAGTCCCCCGACAAAAGCCGTCTGCGCAGTTTCGGCTTCCTGCGCGCGAATCCGAACGTTATTTTCACATTCAGCAACAGACACCTTGAGTTTTTCGTACTCAGTCTCTTTCTGATGCAGTTGGGCAATATCATCCTGATGGGCTTTCTCTGCATTCCTGAGGGTTGATTTAAGCCGCTCCGCTTCGGTTTCGACATCGCGTTTGCCAAAAATCGATTCAATTTCGGCTTGTCTGGCAGCCATCTCTGCTGATTTTGCTTCAATAGCCACCTTATTTTCTGCCTGTTTCTTTGATATTTCTTCGATACATGCCGATAGTCGAACCTGCGTTTGTTTTTCTTTGTTCAGTTCATCCTCGAATTCTTTTTGCGCTTTTTTGCCGTTTTGCCACAAAGTACAGCGCTTTTCGAGCTTGCTGCAAATCTCGGCAACATGCGCCACATCGGCTTGTTCGCCATATTTTTCGAGCTTTTCATTCAGTATTTTCAGGGTACTATCAGAATCTGCACGCGCAGCTTCGAGCGCTTCTTTTTTTTCATTGAGTTTTTCGAGAGACAATCGGGCTGCGTTTTCGAGCGTACTTACGGCATTTTTGAGCTTGTCGAGGGCGACTTGTGCCTCGCGTTCCTGGCGACAAACTTCGTCCTTTAGTTTCTGCGCTTCGAGGATGGTTTTAATCCGCTTGTCCAGCTCGCCTATTTTGACATCGATTTCGGATATTTTGGACGAAAGGCCGGCACAATCCGGGTGTTCGAGCGATCCACAGAGCGGGCATTTCTGCCCTTCGTGCAGTTCAAGCCTGAGGTTCTCGACGCTTGCATGCAGCCGCTTGCTGTCCTTCAAATCCTCCAAATGACTTTGCAAATCCTCGAGTTTACTGCCATCACAGGCATTCAGAAAAGTACGCTCAGCCTGATGCAATGATTCTGCAATACCTTTGTATTTTTCCTCTTCGGCGCGCAGACGCAAAACCGAAGCTTCGTACTCTTTATTGGATTTGTCATAATCCTTTTGGGCCTTTTCGCGCGCCTTATCTGCAGATTCAAGCGATTTTACAGAGGATTCAAGCAAATCCTTTTGTACCTTGATTGCTTCGAATTCACGCAGCAAATGCTCATCGACAGCATTTTCGGTAAAATATACTTCTGCATTGTTGAGGCGGCGTGTCAGTTCATCAATTCTTTCACACGATTGCCCTAGTTTTTGTTCAGCTTCACGCTTCTCGTGTTCGGCTTTACCGTCATTTTCCCAGAGTTGTTTCAATTCGTCTGCAATTCGCCTGCAATCATTCTTCAGTTCGCGCACCTGATTGATGATGGGTTCATTTTCGTTCCAGTCCTGTCTGGCCTTGTCGAGAGCGTTCCGGGATGACTCAGTTTTTTGCCCTGCATCCTGCAATGCGCTTTCAACACGAGGCAGACTCTCGCGTTTAGCGTCAAGATTGGCGCGTTCTTTCTGTAGATTTTCGCGTGCCTGAATGAAATTGCAGTAAAGGCTCTCGATGGCTGACGCGCGTTCACCCAGTTCAAGTTTTGCTCTTTCGGGCGCGAATTGCACACATTTTTCGCGATGTTCATCCTGTTCGGTGCGAATGTCTTTGCAGCGCTTTGCACGTTCCTCGCAGTCCTTGTACCATTTGTCGGCAGCATTCAACTCTTTGATGGCACCATCCAGAGATGCTGTTTCGGCAGTGATTTCTTTCAGCCGCTTGTTCTGTGCCTCAACGTCTTCGGCGGACATTGCCTGAATACCCGCTAATCTATTCTCGATATCCTTACAGTGCTGGTTCGCATCTTTTTCACAATTAAATGCAGCTATCGACAGATCTGAATATATCGTCGTCGCCGTCAGCTGCTCCAGGATTGCCGAACGCTCATTTCTATCGGCTTTGAGGAATTGCGAAAAACCGCCCTGTTCGAGCAATACAGCTTTGGTGAACTGATCATAATTCAGACCAATCAATGCCGGAATCGCTTTGCCGACCGGATCAAGGCCACTCACGATGATTTCGCCTTTATCACCATCCTCACCGATTTTCTCCAGAGTGCGGACTGCACCGTTCAGATTGCCATTTCTATTGACTTCCTGCGACCACGATGCACGGTAGCGCACCCCATTCAGGCTAAAAGTCACTTTGGCCGAACAGCATTTGGCCCCCTTCGACAATAATTCATTCTCACTGATTTTTTTATTATCTGTTTTGATGCTTTTATTTGGGCTGCCGAGGCGCGCAGTCTGCCCATAAAGCGCCAGAGTAATGGCATCGAGTACAGTCGTCTTTCCCGCGCCGGTATTGCCCCAAAGCAAAAAGAGATTGTTCTCCCGATATTCTTTAACCGTCAAATCGATCTCATTCACACCATACAGCGAGTTGAGATTTTCTATTCTAATCTTTTCAATGCGCATAAAATCCCCCCTGATATTAAGAATGCTGATTCACTTTGACCAGAAGTTCCCGATAGCATTCGAGAAGTCCATTCCGCTCGGATTCATCGATCTTATTCGCATCCAGCAACCGTTCAAAGACTTCGGTTTCATTAAAATCTTCGAGCGATTCATTGCTGATTTCCGTCGGATTGGCACATTCATTCTGAGAATTCGGACGGACAATCTGTGTATTTAAACAATAGATATTATGATGGCCGTCGGTTCGATACAATGTATATAGTTTTTCCAATAATTCATTGACCAGCCACATCACATTGTCGATCTTTTCCTCTCCCGTATAAGTCACGGCAATATAGATATCATCGGGAGATTTCACGAGTGGTATGAGCTGCGATTCAATCTCTTTTTTATCGCCGCGAACATTGGCCATATTGCGGAATGCCGGAATATTCAGCAGAGAAAATGTGGGGGTCTTTCCTGCAAAATTGACCACACAGGCACTCTTTTGCTGCCCGGCCTCACCAAACCCCATGGCGAGTGGGGATCCTGAATAACGAATATATTCATTTCCCCCCACGGTCTGCGGCACATGAAGATGACCAAGTGCAACATAATCGAACGTATCCCCAAACACAGATGCACCAACGCCACCAAGACTGCCCACGTACGTCACACGTTCGCCTTCCCCCAATTTGCCTCCGGCCGCATACAAATGCCCCATTGCGACGACGGGAATCTCCCTGCCCGCACGGATTTCTTCACATGCCTGTGCAACGCGCCGGTAATGCTCCGTCACGCCGTCGACCATCTTTTGTTCGCCCGTGCGGATATCCTCGCCAGCCAGCGAAGTGCGCACGTCTCCGTCCTGCAGATACGGCACAGCCGCCACGATGAGCATGTCTTTACCATTTTCATCTTTAATGACGACGACCTCGTCTTCGGGAACGCCTTTTTTGCCAATCCCAAACCGCGCTTGCCCTATGACATGTATATTCAAAAACGCCAGTATCTTCGCCGGCACATCGATAAACGTCGTACTGTCGTGATTGCCGGATGTAATCACCGCATGACGGCAGCAAGTACGGCTCAGCTTCATGCAAAAATCGTAATAGCGCTGCTGCGCCGAATACGGCGGATTCGATGTATCAAAGATATCCCCTGCAATCAGCAAAACATCGATCTTCTGTTCTTCGATGGTTTTAAGCAGCCACGCCAAAAAAGCATCATATTCATCATCGCGCGAATGCTCGTGCAGCGCACGTCCCAAATGCCAGTCGGATGTATGAAGCACTCTGAGTTGTTTTGTCATTGTTCCTCCCTTTGGTTCTTCCCTCCCATTGTGAGCGAATGAACCTTGCGACCTGAAAGGTTCTATACGATTTTACTCAGATTTTCATATCATTTGGGTGACAAACATTGTTGCGCACCAAGGGGGGGATATTTGCGCATGCACACGGGTTAAATATCGTTATTGAATAACAATGTGGATATGGATTTTATTTGCGGCTTGGATCATAACACACATTTGCGTCGTCCCCGTCACGGACGATTTCTGTCCTCAAACAACCGTAATGTGCCGTGTTTTATTGTTCTGTCATCATATTTTCCCGTCCGCTCGATCCGCTGAGCTATCAGGTTTCTGTTCCGGTCAAAGTCGGAGCCATCGTTCAGGTTCCCCTCGGCCGGCAATCCTGCACCGGGATTATTACTGCAGTTTCGGAAGAAAGGCCTGCCTATTCCGGAAGGATTCGAAGCGTTCTCGAAATCGTCGATCCCAATCCCTTCATTTCGGCACCACTGATGCAGACCCTCCGGTTTATGGCGGTATATTACCAGTCCCCGCTGGGATTTTGCCTTAAACTGGCCATGCCGAGCGGGATGATGCGTTCGGGGAAATGTCATTATTTTGCCGGATTTCGTCCCGAACCACAGCTTGATGCAGTTCCCGAAACATCCGCAAAACTCTTTGATGAACCCCAGATTTCCCCAATCGATCAAATTTACGCAGCCCTCGAAAACAGTCAGAGCGGTCTGACCGAGACCGAACTGAAAAAACAATTCAAGATCACGAACGAACAGTTTTCTGCCTGGGTCGAAGACGGCACACTCGTCCCTCAATGGACCCTCGATCAAAAGCGACAGGAAGAATCGACGGAACAGATATACGAAATTGTCGAAGGCGCCGTACCTCCGTCCCGTTTTGGAAAAAAGCAGCAGGAAATCTATGGCTGGATTGCGGATGCCGATGCTCCTGTCCGGCACAGCGCTATCCTTGAAAAATTCGGTTCATGCACGCCTGTGCTCAACCGACTGAAAGAACTCGGGCTCATTGCAGTGCGCACGACGACGCGCGACAAAACATCATTCGACGATGTCGTACCGATCTATCATGAGGTCGAACGCACCGACGAACAGGTCGAAGCCATCGACCGCATTCTGGCCCAGGACGGATTCGGGAGTTTTCTGCTGTTCGGCGTAACGGGAAGCGGTAAGACAGAAGTCTATCTGGGCGTCATGGAAGCCGTTCGGGCGCGCGGCAAAGGCTGCATCTTCGTACTGCCCGAAATTGCTCTGACGCCCCAGTTCTGCGCCGTATTCCGTGGGAAATTCGGAAACGATGTTGCCGTGCTGCACAGCGGACTCAGTGAACACGAGCGATTCGATACCTGGTGCCGGATTCGATCCGGGCGCATCGGCATCGCCATCGGCCCCAGAAGTGCTCTGTTTGCGCCAATCCAGAATCTCGGCCTCATCGTCATCGACGAAGAACACGACGGTTCGTTCAAACAGGAAGAATCCCCGCGCTACCATGCGCGCGATATGGCCCTGTATCTCGGTCAGCAAAGCCAGTGTCCGGTCATTCTGGGGTCGGCGACGCCCTCTATCGAAAGCTACAGCAGGGCACTTCAGGGCAAATCCGTCCTGCTCACGCTCACGCACCGACCGCAGGCACGCCCGATGCCAGACATTCAAATCATCGACATGCGCAGCCGACCAAAACCGGAAATCCCCGAAGATGCCGATGATGCCGAAAAAACTCGCCTTGAAATCCGCAGCCGTCTGATCTCAGATCCCCTGATTCAGGCCCTGCGCGATACCCTCGAACGCCGCGAACAGGCCATTATCTTCCTGAATCGGCGCGGCTTTTCGACGTTCATTCAATGCGAATACTGCGGCCACGTTCTCTATTGTCCCAACTGCGACGTTGCCCTGACCTACTACAAATATTCGGGCAATCTGCACTGCCATTACTGCGATTACGTCGATCGTTCCAACGGCATCTGTCCCAAATGCGGCCGCCAGGATCTGAGCTATACCGGTTACGGCACGGAACGCCTCGTCGATGTGCTTCAGACCGAACTCCCTCAGGCCCGCATCGATCGTCTGGATCGCGATCGCGCCACGACGCGCGGCATTCAAAACGTCCTGGGCGCCTTTCGCAGCGGCGAACTCGATATTCTCGTCGGCACGCAGATGGTCGCCAAGGGCCACGATATCCACAACGTCACGCTCGTTGGCATCGTCAATGCCGACATGAGCCTGCACATGCCCGATTTTCGCGCTTCTGAACGAACCTATCAGCTTCTGACCCAGGTCAGCGGCCGCGCCGGACGCGGCGATCGTCCCGGGCGCGTCATTCTCCAGACGCTCAAGCCAGAACACCCGGCCATACACGGCATCATCGAACGCGATTACACCGCCTTTGCACGTCAGGAGCTCGAAATCCGGCGTGCGCTCGTCAATCCGCCCTTTTCCCACATGATCATGTTCCGGTTTGAGGGCGAGAACTATGCAGATACCGAAAAATTTGCGGTCTATATTGCAGATGCAGCCAGAGGACTTCAGCGCGATCTGTCGGTCAGCCGTGTTCTGGGCCCAGCCCCTGCGCCCATCCCGATGCTGTGCGGCAAAGCTCGATACCAACTCTTCATCCGCCATCAGGACAGACGCGCACTCCATCGGTGGCTCAATGCCATCCTGCAGCATACTGCCGAAATGCGTTCGCGCAGTGAACAACACATCAAGTGCATCATCGACGTCGATCCCTACGACATGCTCTAAACGATGAAGCCTTTTATTATGAATCTTTTTGAGCGCAGGCTATCGGCCTGGGGCTTCGCCCCTGCCCGATACGCCCTGCGTGCCGGTCTATTGCCTGCGGCAATACGACCGGCTCCCCAAGTATCATCCCCAGCAACACTTGCATATCCATTATTCTGCCCACAGATAATGACACTAAACATTCCATTGCTCATTCGAGGAACGTTTAGTTGGACGTTCGGTACAAAAAAAATCGTACATCAAAGTGAAACAAATCCGATCTCAATGGCATCATTGGTATGAAGGAATGGTTCCTTCCCATTTTTTGCAGGTGCTGTATGTATACATCCGGATTTGTCTGATGACTTCTGCCCAACATAATGTACGGACAACCGAGGGCAGGTTTGCGGCGTCGATGTTTCCTGGACGCAGGATCAGACGCTTAAGTGCTGTACATGCCAGGCACATCGGGATGCTTTTTTTACGACGCTTAACGTCGGAAAGGAGGTAGTGTGCAAATTCGCTGGATTTTTTGGGTTGGACGGCGAGTCGGCGGGTGGGAATAGGGAAAAAGGTAACCCTTGGTTACCGAGAAAAATATCAAACCTACAATATACTACATGTAGTCAAAACCTTAGGAGGGGCAGGACAAGTGGCTCATTATCCATGGACATACCAGCAATGACACCGATGAAATTCAATTTACGCTGATACATGGCTATGTTACTTTAAAATCCCGTGTTTCTGTATTGACAGACACAGCCATGACATCGACGATTATCTTTTCCGGATACATACATTGAGCCGCATACCCTATCAAATCGTACGCCTGGCCAAAGGCGGCCAGGGCATCACATACTACAACGAAAAAGTCTTTTTTACGGCTGGCGCATTGCCTGGCGAATCCGGACAGGCCGAAGTGATTTCTGAAAAAAGCAGATTTGGCAGATGCCGCGCTGTCACCTGCGATCAGCCCTCCCTGCTTCGCAATTTGCACGATGCCTGCCCGATTTCGGGCAAGTGCGACAGCTGCGGATTCCGCCACGTAAAGCCCGAATTCGCGCTCAACCTCAAATCCGAAGCATTGATCAGCGAGATCTTTAAAATCGCACATCTCGATCCGATCGAACCGACCTATTACACTGTTTCTGCACCAACAGGATCACTGGATGGCCTCAGACAGCGAGTTCGTCTGCATCTTGCGAATGGGAGAATCGGCTATTTTGCACGCGATTCACACACAATCGTCCCCGCCGTTCAATGCACCGTAATCGATCCAGTCCTCGCGAACATCGTCCGTCAATTGAACGAAATCAAGCCTCCGGCCCTGCATTTTTCCTGCGATCTGCAGATCGATCTCAACGATAACCGACAGCCATTTCTGCATATCAGACCGACCGAATCTGAAATATCAGGGCGTGGTTCAAAAAAATTCACGAAACCGGCAGTCTGGCTGCACCAAATCATTCAATCCGGCATATTCAAAGGCATCCGGTTCGGCGACGAACACATCGCTGGTGATGCGATGATTCGCGACACCGTATCGATACCATCGCATCCCGATGTCCATTACTGGCGGCGCATCGGCGACTTTGCGCAGGCGACGGGAGAGGGCAATGCCCATCTGCACCAAATCGTCGCCGATTTTCTCCGTCAAACGAAGCCACATGCCGTCGCCGATCTGTTTTCGGGATCCGGCAATCTGACGTTCAGAGCTGCCCAGTTCGTCCCCGAAGTCCATGCTTTCGAGTTCTACTGCGATCCGAATGCATTCGATCGCGGCGTCGAAGACAACCGCCCGACATGGCTGCCGGATGCCCGCGTCGATATGCAGCTGTCCGATCTCACAAAGGGATTGCCGCGAACCGCAGCAAAATGCGATGCTGCAATCTGCGATCCCGCCCGCGAAGGCTTATCCGAAAAGATGTGCCACGACCTCAAAACCTCCCGAATCCGCCACATCCTTTACATTTCCTGCGAAGCCACCAATCTCGCCCGAGACCTTGCTCGCCTCAAAGATACCTTCGAACTCCGGTCACTCGGATTCGTCGACATGTTCCCGCAAACCCCGCATGTGGAGACGGTATGCTTATTGTCCAAACTTTCTGAGGCCAAGCATCATATCAGCGTTCAGGTTGATATGGATGAGTTGGATCTGACCGCTGCCGAGAGTAGAGCGACGTATGATGAAATTAAAGCTTATGTTTGGGAACACGCGGGTTTGAATGTCAGCAAGCTCTATATCGCTCAAACGAAGCGTAAATGCGGTATTATCGAGCGAAAGAACTATAATCTGCCCAAGAGTGAGGATTCCAGACAGCCACAGTGCCCGCCGGAAAAGGAAGCGGCGATTAAAGAAGCTCTGAAACACTTCGGGATGTTCTAAGGAGATCACGATGAAAACATTGCTTTCCTGCGAGTTTAACATTGATACCGCCTGCGTTGAATTGAAGTACGCTGATGGGACAACGATTTCCAATGACACTATCGCCGTGGAAAATGAAGTTGCAGACAATATGTAATGAACGGTCGGAACTGGACTGGCTGATTTACAACGCACCGCTGGAATATGCCGTTCTGATTCTGAACGGCGATCCGGAAAAGTATCTGAAAGCGGTTACGGTGTACAGACCGTTTGAGAACTAAAAATGCAATGCCGCCCGTAGGAACAATCCTGCGGGTGGTAATTCTATCTGGGAAAAATTCGGTATAGAATATGCCCCACCAATCTTGAATTGCTCACAAATCAGTGATATAATGGAATAAGAGTGGTATATTATATTTCCCTTGAGGTGGACACGATGGCAAAACAGGTTCATATCCGTTTGGACGATACAGTTTATGAGGCACTTTCAGAATATATCGGCGAAGCAGGGCAGACAGTTCAGGACTGTGTGTCCGGTGCTATTATGCAGTTCCTCAATCGGCAGAAACAGGTAATCCCTGAAAAAGCCGATTTTACTTTTATTGATCTGTTTGCCGGTATAGGTGGAATGCGTCTTGCTTATGAAAGCGTCGGCGGCCATTGTGTATATTCCAACGAATGGGAAAAGTATTGCCAGCAGACCTATTTCGCCAACTTTGGTGAGCAACCGGAGGGTGACATCACAAAAGTCGATGCAGAATCCATCCCGGATCACGATATTCTTGTTGCCGGCTTTCCCTGCCAGCCTTTCTCCATTGCCGGTGTTTCAAAGAAAAACAGTCTCGGACGTGCAACCGGATTTGAAGATAAGACCCAGGGAACATTGTTCTTCGATGTGTGCCGGATTCTGAAAGCGAAGCGGCCAAAGGCATTCATGCTTGAGAATGTGAAAAACCTCAGCAGTCATGACCGCGGACGCACCTTCAAAGTTATTCTGGAATCTCTTGAAGAGCTGGATTATGAGGTGTTTTACGATATCCTTGATGGTCAGAATTTTGTCCCGCAGCATCGAGAGAGAATATTGATTGTCGGGTTTGATCGCAAACGCTTCGGTAATGATATTTCTTTCAAATTTGATATTACCCCAGTCGAACCAAAACCGGTTATGGATCGCATTCTTGAAAAGGATGTGGACGCCCGTTACACACTGTCTGACAAGCTTTGGCAGTACCTCCAAGGATATGCTGAAAAGCATAAAGCGGCCGGTAACGGATTTGGTTTCGGGATTGCGCCGAGAAATGGGATTTCCCGTACCCTGAGTGCAAGATATTATAAGGATGGTTCTGAAATACTGATCGAACAGCCCGAACAAAATCCCAGACGGTTGACGCCGAGAGAATGTGCACGACTCCAAGGATTCCCGGATACTTTCAAGATTGTTGTATCTGATACCCAGGCGTACAAGCAGTTTGGTAATTCCGTGGTTGTTCCGCTGATGTCTGCTGTTGCAGAGCTTGTTGTGAGTAAACTAAACGATCTTGTCGAAGATGTGGACATTACGGAGGCGATATAAATGACAAACGACTCCATGCTTGCCATTCAGGCAGCTCTGAAAGGGCAGGCTGTTTTCTGCAAATTCCTTGCAGCCAATGATACCGGTTCGACCGGTGCTCACCAGGCCGGAATCTATATCTCCAAGCCTTCTATTCCGATTCTGTTTGATGAACCGGGTGTGAGAGGTGAAAATAAGGAAAAATGGGTCAAAGTCAAGTGGCATGATGATTTTGAGACCGATACCCGCTTTATTTACTATGGTCAGGGTACCCGAAACGAGTACCGGATCACCAATTTCGGACGGGACTTCCCGTTCCTGCGCCCGGAATATACCGGCGCTCTGTTCGTGTTTGTAAAGTGTAATGATGAGAACTACCAGGGCTATGTTCTGAACACCGAAGAAGATATCAACCAGTTCCTTGACGCTTTCGGCATCAGCCCGACGGAAACTAATCGACTCATCGAAACAAGCCTTGTCCGTCCGGAAGAACACGAAAAGGTAGCTATTGAGGAGTTTATTTCTTCTCTGACAGTAGATTTCCCCTCCTCCGAGGAAATGTCCGCTGCGGCACGTTGCATACAGGATACCGTTTTCGATCATCAGGAATTCATCTGTACAAATCCGGATCGCAAGCTGCTTGACTGGACAGATGCGGAATACCGCCTGTTCCGAGCTTTGGAATATGCCCGCTATGGCGAGATGATCTCCAACGGCTTTGCATCTGTTGAGGACTTCATCGCAACTGCCAACCAGGTATTGAACCGCCGCAAGAGCAGAGCCGGTAAAAGCCTTGAAAATCATCTTTCAGCAATCTTTGATGGAAATAGTCTTCAGTATCAGGAGCAGGCTGTAACAGAAGGAAATAAGAAGCCGGACTTCCTTTTCCCGTCTCAGGTAGCCTACCACAATCCGTTTTTTCCTGCAGACAAATTGATTTCTCTTGCCGCCAAGACGACCTGCAAGGATCGCTGGCGTCAGGTAATCAATGAAGCTGATCGGCTCCGCGGAAAAGATAAGTTTCTCTGCACTCTGCAACAGGGTATTTCTGCTGCACAGATGGATGAAATGCAAGCTGAACAGGTTGTTCTCGTGGTTCCCAAGCCGTACATAGCCACATATCCGAGAGAACGGCAGGACAGAATCTGGACACTGGACAAATTCGTCGGCTATGTGCGTGAGGTCGAAGGACTCTGATGGCTGATATTTTATCACCGGAGGAACGCAGCCGGAATATGGCAGCAATCAGGAGCCAGGATACGAAACCGGAGGTGTATCTGCGAAAACTGCTGTTTGCCAGGGGATACCGTTATCGGATTGCAGATAAGAACATTCCCGGTCATCCAGACATTTTCCTGCGGAAGTACAATACGGCAGTATTCGTTCACGGCTGTTTCTGGCACAGGCATCCGGGGTGCAAGTACGCATATACTCCAAAATCACGTATTGAATTCTGGCAGAAGAAATTCGATGATAATGTCAGTCGGGACGCTGTTGTTGCGGAAGAACTGCAAAAACAAGGGATAAAGCAGCTCATCGTTTGGGAATGCACCATTAACCGGATGAAAAAAGACGCAGAATTCGAAGCAGATATTCTTTCACAGATAGTACCTTTTATTAATAACCAGTGCGATGATTCATCGCATATGAAATACTCATTTTAGTACACTGTTTAGAAGGGAGAGACACACAATGCCAACACAAATATACTCATTTTTCTCAGGCGTTGGTTTTCTCGACCTTGGATTTCAGAATGCCGGTTTTGACATAGCTTTTGTTGATGAATACGACGAACGTTTCTTACGGGCGTATCAATACGCGAGAAGAACGAATCCACATAGACCACAGTATGGTTATAGTCATGCTGATGTCAGGACTTTCTTATCAGATGATGTGTGGAATGATACATTTCCCGATTACAGACAAAATGCAGACACATTGATTGGCTTTATTGGTGGGCCACCGTGCCCGGACTTTTCTACTGCAGGCAAGAACGAAGGTGGAACAGGAAAAAACGGTCAACTTACTTCAGTATATGTCGATTTGATAATTATGCGTCAGCCTGACTTTTTCGTTCTGGAAAATGTTAAGGGACTTTACCACACGAAGAAACACAAGGATTTCTATGATCGCGTAAAGCGAAAATTGTATCGTGCTGGATATACTCTTTTTGATACCATTGAAAATGCTTTGGAGTATGGTGCACCGCAATACAGAGACAGACTATTCTTAATAGGATTCAAAAGAGCTCGATTTGGTCGAAGAATACACTATGAATTTGGAACTCACCGTATATATGCACTTGAAGATATAGAAAACACTAATTGGCCAACGACAGCTCCCTTTGTTGAAAATAGCGCATTGGAAATGCCAGCAGACATAATTGAAGAACTTACAGTGCAGCATTGGTTTACCCAAAACGATGTCCAAAACCATCCAAACGGGAATGATGTTTTCAATGTTAAAAATCAAGATCGGTTTTTGACAATCCCTGAAGGAGATTCAGCCGGAAAATCATTCAAGCGCCTTCATCGATGGAGATACTCGCCTACTGCGGCATATGGCAACAATGAAGTTCATCTTCATCCGTTTTTACCAAGAAGAATTAGCGTTGCTGAGGCCTTGGCGATACAGTCTTTACCGGCACCCTTTGAAATACCGGATGTTCTTCCGCTGTCCGTAAAATTCAAAATGGTGGGGAATGGTGTTCCCTACCTGTTGGCGTTAGGCATAGCGATGGAATTACATGAATGGATAGATGCCTTTCTGCATAGGATAGGAGAATAGTATGGCTGATCAAGAAGTACTCAGAGAAGACTTATTATCGCTTGAACCTAAAGATTTTTATATGAAGCATATCGTAAAATCGCATAACTGGTATTTCTCGGATTATCTACGCTTCTCACATGATGAGATAGTGGATAAGATGGACTATTTCAAAGAAATAGTCTCAACAATGTTAAGCGTAAACTTCCACAATGTTCAAATTGTCGGAAGTGCCAAAGTAGGATACAGTTTGTCTCCCTCAAAGCTCTTTTCTCCATTTCACGATGAATGTCCGGATAAGCCGTCTTCTGATATTGATATTGCGATTATTTCTGAACGGCTATATAAAAAGTTTTGGGATGAACTTCGACAGGCTAAAAAAATACGATATAAGCAGACGTATTACAACCATCTTACTAAATCAATTTTCCGTGGGTATATTAACGAAAAAGATTTAATGAAGGTTGATGGCATGTGCGATGAATGGGAAGGCCTAATTCGACCGATTAATGTTGTATTACAAGATACCCTTGGCTTTGTGCACCCGATTACATATAGAGTATATCGAAGTTGGGAAGACCTCGAGGAGTATCAGCTTATAGGAATTTCAAAAGCGAAGAAATATTTGGAGGAACACTGATGTTTAACTTTACTGACAACAGAAAAAGCATAAAGGAAATATCATCTATGTTTGATGATGGTGGGCTGATTGTTGATGACACTTATCAGAGACGTTCTGTATGGAGTGAAAAAGATAAGATCCGTTTAATTGAAACGGTTCTTCTCAATCTTATTATTCCTGTTCTCTTTTTCTGGAAAGCAGACACAGACCCGGATACAGGTACATCTATTACACATATTGTTGATGGGCAGCAGAGAATCAAAGCTATTTGCTCTTTTATCAACAACGAATTCAAACTAAAGCCGCAGTATCTGTTGGATGCGACAGCAAAAATCAAATACGCGAACAAGTATTTCAAAGATTTAGAGGCAGATGACAAAAAAGCGTTTTGGAATTATCAGCTCATGATAATCGATATTGATCCTGCTGCAACTCGCTCTGATATCATTACAATGTTTAACCGTCTCAATTTGACCGATTACAACCTCAATGATCAGGAAAAGCGTAATAGTATGTCGGGCGAATTTGCTGCTTTGGCGCGAGAATTATCTGAAGAATCAATTTGGGAAGAACGGCACCTGTTCTCTGCGCCGGATGTAAGACGAATGAAAGATGTTGAATTCTGTGCATCGCTTATTCTTCTTTATAGGAAAGGCATAATTGATCAAACAGACCAATCAGCCTTGAATCAAGCCTACGAGGAACTACAAGAAGGATATACAGATGCCGAAAGTGACAAGACGGCAGTTCTTTCGGCGATTGATATTATCCCTCAATTCTTCATTTCAGATAGTGTCACGAAATTTCTTAAGAAAAAGACTCAGCTATATACTCTGTTTTCTGTCATATTCTATATGCAAAGAAACGGGCTTGAAGTGTCCCAAGTGCAGTTGGATAACCTACAGCAATTTGTAGATTTATACACTGTATTTAGTAATGATATCGACTTAACTGGGAATTTAGATGAAAATGAGAAGACACTATTCGATTGGCTTAAAAAGTACAAACTTGCATCTTCTGAAGGTTTGAATAAGCATACCAACCGAATGATTCGTTTCAATGTCATGAAGGATTTCATGTTCGGAATATCGAACGAATTAAGTGTAGCCGAGAACACACTGCTTAATAAAATGAAAGCTGCATCTGTTCCGGTTGAAGAAGATCCAGAAGAATAAACAGACCATTCGCTGACAACATTCTGACAACAAAAAATCAGATAGCCCATACCATCTGAATAATGGAGGCAATCTGAATAACGGTAAGCGCCTAATAATCCCCCGTATTCACAATTGAAATGGTCGGGGGCATATTCCTCTCTGGGTATTGTCATCACTATGAAAAACTTTTTCATAGTTTTTCATAGTAATGATCACAGCCTGGAGGGAGTCATGACAGTATCAGAAGTAAAGCGTCTTGTTCGTCTGTCGGAGTGGCGCAGTTTAATTATTCAACGGTAAGCACTCAATAATTGAACGCTTACGGACTACAGATCATTTTTTTAAATATGGGGTTGAAGTATCCGGAACACTTTGTAGGGTAATTGTCAGAGCACGCGATGGTCGGGTGCTTGATAATACAGATAACGGAGGTTCTGATCATGAGTGAAATGAAAGTCTTTTCCATCGGAAAGATAGTAAACCGGGAAGAAATGGTATGCATCGAACTTAATCCAAAGTATCCCGATGGTCTGAAAGGTCTGACAGGATACAGCCATATTCAGGTCTTATGGTGGGCGGATGGCTGCGATAATGACAGGGACAGGAACTCGCTGACAGAGAAAAAGCCTTATAAGAACGGACCGGAGGAAATGGGGATTTTCGCCATGCGTTCTCCGGAAAGGATCAATCCGATAGCAGTATCCAATGCCGAAATTGCATATATTGATACGGCAAAAGGAATTGTTGGTTTGTATTATATTGATGCATTTGACGGAACTCAGATACTTGATTTGAAACCCTATGTCCCCAGTATCGACAGAATTGAGAATCCCAGGACACCCGAATGGTGCAGCCACTGGCCAAAATCATATGAAGAAAGCGGTGATTTTGACTGGGAAGCAGAATTCAATTTTTAGGAGAAACCATGGCACTTGCAGATTATATTCATCATAAGCCTGTCATTGAAACGGACAGACTGATTATCCGACCGATGGTACCATCTGATATTCCTTCGCTCTATGAATGGATGCCGGATAAAACTATTTATACATACTGTAAGCGCTCAATAATGGAACGTATTGACAAGAAAGGCGGCATTCGCCGCCTTTCTTATTTCATCTTGAACTGCTTCTGCATTCCATCAGCCCATGGCATATAATCATCCACCACAAAGCCCGTTTCAAATTTTTCAGGC
>JAFRYG010000181.1 GCA_017441205.1 Pseudomonadota bacterium | reverse complement strand
GCACTGCCGATTTGGGTCTGTGATGATTGTGATAAATTCGAAGTCATCGGCGGCCGCGAAGAGCTGAAATCCCGCGCCATTGAAGGCTGGGACGAATTCGAAGGCCACACGCCGCATAAACCCTGGATCGACAAAGTTGTACTCAAATGCCCGCACTGCGGCGGCAAGATGCACCGTATCGAAGACGTCGGCAACCCGTGGCTCGATGCTGGTATCGTGACCTATAGTACAACTAAATATAATACCGACCGCGAATACTGGAAACAGTGGATGCCGGCCGACCTCGTACTCGAATGCTTCCCCGGCCAGTTCCGCAACTGGTTCTACAGCATGCTCGCCATGAGCACAATGATGGAAGATATGAAGCCGTTCAAGACGTTGCTGGGCCATGCTTTGGTTCGCGACGAACATGGCCAGCAGATGCACAAATCGACGGGCAATGCGATTTGGTTCGACGACGCAGCCGAACAGGCCGGCGCCGATACGATGCGATGGCTCTATGCGCGCCAGGACCCCGAAGTCAACCTGAACTTCGGTTACGGCCCGCTTCGCGAAGTCCGCGGCGGATTTATTAATACATTGTGGAATACCTATGCTTTCTTTGCAAACTATGCGCGCCTTGAAAACTGGGTCTATCCCGACAATCCGACGCCGTTCAAAGATAGAACTTTGTTCGACCAGTGGATTCTGACCGAACTTCAATTGTTAATTACAAAATGCCGCGATTCCTTTGAAAACACCGACGTTCGCGGTGCTGCGCTTGCTATCGAAGCTTTTGTAGAAAATCTATCCAATTGGTACGTCCGTCATAATAGAAAACGTTATTGGAAGATCGAGGAAAACGACGCCGATAAATCCCGCGCCGCCTTCGAAACCCTCTTCGAATGCCTGCTCACGCTCACCAAGCTCGTCGCGCCGATTCTCCCGTTCCTCGCCGAAACGATGTATCAAAACCTCGCTCAGGGCGCGCTCGAACACCCGCTCGAGTCGGTACATTTGGAGAAATATCCCGAGGCAAATAAAGATTATATTGATATCGAACTGCGCGATGAAATGGCCGCCGTCGAGGCGTTCACAAAACTGGCGCTCTCTGCCCGCGAGGCACAGAAACTCAAGATTCGTCAGCCTCTGGCCAAGATGATCCTCGGCCCCGCCGACGACATCGGCCTCAAAGCCGCCAACCGCTTCCAGGATATTCTCAAGGACGACCTCAACGTCAAAGTCGTTGAAATCCTTGCTCCGGGTACCCCGTCGCCGCTCGATTACGAGATCAAGCTCAACTTCCGCGCTGCCGGCCCCAAATTCGGCAAGCAAATCAAGGAAGTCTCGGCCGCACTGACTGCCAATCACGACCTCGTCATCGCCAAAGCCCGCGCTGGCGAGCCTGTCGAATTGACCATCTCGACCGGCACAGTTTCCGTCGCCCCCGAAGAGATTATCATGCAGGCGCTGCCCAATCCCGACCTCGCGATTGCCGAGGAAGCCGGCTACTGGACTGCATTCGACACGCACATCACCGAGGAACTCCGCATCGAAGGCTTCATGCGCGACAGCATGCGGAAATTCCAGCTTACCCGCAAGGAATCCGGCCTCGAAATCGAAGACCGCATCCACCTTACCTGGCAGTCCGACTCCCCGACCCTCATCGCGATGTTTGACGCCTGGGGTGATCAGATGGCCGCTGGTCTGCTCGCGCTCTCTATCAAACGCTCAAATGATGCTCAGCCTATCGAATTCGAGATCGAAGGCGAGAAGATGACGTTTGGTATTGTGAAGGCGTAGGCTATCGGCGCAATTCGTGTAGGCACGTGTCGTGACACGTGCCTACAAACGAACGCGCCGATACGCCATCGCTCCGCGCCTATGCGCGTTGCGCATACGGCGCGGCCGCCTCGCTATTGCTGCGCAATACGCGTGGCGATTTTTCTTTGAAAATGCATGATATAGCGGATGGCCCAAAGGATTTAAGGATTGGATTTCCCTGGGCTGTCGGCGCAGATGGGGATTAACTGGCGTTTGCGCAGGTCGATAGAAGCGCCATTTTTAACATCGTTCATATCTTTTGTCATTTTGACGATATTTATCTTATTTATCATCTTCTTCATAAAATGATTGCCAGTCTCCGAGCTCGTTCTCATTGAGATTTTCATGCAAGCTATGGCATTGATAATCGGCTATACAACGTCCATGCATACAGGCTTCTCTCTGTTTGCAGGTTGAACTGCCGCAGGTGCAACCATCTTCGAGCATGCACTGACCGATATAGGTGTGTTTATATTCATAATCAACGTCATCGCTAAAACAGGAAACTGCCCAATGACCTATTGCCAGAACGCAGTCTTTCATGATGTACTGTCCCGGATCGAGCATGGAATCAAAACAAACGGTACCGCTGTTTTTATACGCGTCAACGGCTTTGACATCGGGCGTGAGATTATCTTCACACAGCGTGCGTTTGTTATCCCGAATACCGCTGAACATCAGGCGGTGTGTTTTCTCTTCCAGGCAGTACTCGCGATATGGGGTGGTTTCATTACCGCATCGACATCCTTCCTGAAGCTCACATTGTTTCATCATGCTGCTCACCAGATAACCATCCTGTTTTTCAAAAGGCTTTGAGGTGAGCGGGTCGATACATCCCTGAGCCGTGCATTTACCAGTTACCGGGCACAACGCATTTTGACAGAAACAGCCCCTGACATGATTGCAGATCTTGCCCGGACTCAGCGTGATGTCTGTGCTGATATCGGTTTGTTTGATCTTTTTGTCTGTTTTCGATTTTGCGTTATGGTCTGCAGACAAATCATCATCATCGTCACACTCCCATAAGTCGCTATTACATAAATACTTTTTGCACACAATTTCTTCGGTGCTGTCATGTCCTTCAAATGTGTAGTAATTTGTAGCGCCGTTTTCATCTAAAATACCGGACAATCCGCCACTACCGCACTGATAGAGATCCTTTCCCGTTACGCTGGAAATGCACGTGGCACCTTCAATGGGTTCGTATCCGGCGCACAAACAATTTCCTTTGGGCTTATCACAGACAATCTGACCATCTTTACAAGCGTATTTGTCTGAATGGAGCATGAGAGTGTCGCCGCAATACTCTGCTTCAATGTCTGCTCCGATCAAGCGGCAATGGGTATTGGGAAGCATTTTTTTCCCCCTGCAGCGGCATCCTTTGCGCTCATCTTTACATACCCATGTTTTGGTTTTGGCATCACATCGGTATTCCTTTGTATCATTGATGCGGTCTGAGCCGCAGGCAAAGTGTTCTCCTTCTTCATCGATCTGGCAGTCAGCATTTTCAGGAAGCTTTTGTCCACGGCACATACATTCTTCGGACGTGCATACTTTGTTATAATACTCACCGCCAATTGTTTTGTAGGAAAAGTACTGTTCCTGAGCGTTCCGGACGGCATATTCTTTTCCACTTTGAACTGTATAGCAATGCGCGTCATCGGGCAGAATCTGACCGTCACACTGACAGGTTTTTCCCGGGGCACACACCCATGTTGAAAGTGAATCATGTGCCCCATTTGACTGGGTATTTTCTTTGACGATATAATCATCATGATTCGGTTTGGGGTTTAAAATCACGGGCTGAGGATTTTTATCGAGATGCTCATAGTCAAAATCTATACTATCGTAATGTGGATAGTTCAGATGACATATACCGTTCGAACAGAACGATCCCGCCGGGCATGTGGTATCTCCACATTTACAGAAAGGCGCCCCTTCACTTCCTGTACACTTCCACAGGCTATAAACATAGCCATGACACGCCTCACTTGCGTAGTCGCTCGATTCTTTAACTTTATCATTGTCATTGTAATCATATTTTTCGGACTGAATGCGAACTCTTTCGTAGCCCTCGCCTTCGGGTCTGTTGGTATCCATGATCAAGCTGTTGTTTTTACAGACAATCGCATGTTCGGGTGTTTCATTTTCATTTTTGCAGCGACATTCATTCGATTTCTCGCAAAAAATGTGATTTGCACCGCGATCGTTGATATAAGAATTATGACACATTCCATGTGTACCGCAATCCTCAAGGCTGACATTTTCAAATGTATAATCTCCAAATCCCTGATAAATCCTTCCGTCATAATAGCAGTTTCCAAAGGCACAGTATTGATTTTTACCGCATAAATGCTGACCACATTCGCAATTCGTCGTACTGCAGTATTTCACATTGTCGTCGACTGGATTACGGTTAATACATTTTTTTTCCTGAAGGCGCTGTCCGGGAGAACATATCATTAAATACCCTTCATGATGCACATCGGTGTATTGGGTAGAACAGCCTTTGGGATCGTAGCAAATCCAGCCGTCGTTTGTACATTTATTCTCTGCCAGTTTATCGATAGAGAGTTCATCACTGTGGCAATACACCAATTTGCCACGCACGCGTACACCTTTTGGAATATGGACGGTATTGATTTTACCTTTGGTTGTATAATGCCAAGTATGACTATCGGGATAAGCGCGTTCCGGATTGTAATGATACAGACAGCTATCTGCTGCACATTCCCAATAATCTCCATTATCTGTGACTTCGCTGCTCTCAATGCGCGTCGGTTCCAGCATCAAATGATTATCAAATCTTGTTTTGCAATGCTCATCTATACAATAGTCGCTGCGATGGCATACTGTATCAGCGCATGCACATTCTGTTTTTGAACATGATGCGTTTCCATCGAGGAAATCATGGGCATTTTCATCATCTTCTGCGTTCTGATCGTTATCTGATGATTCCTGTAGGGAATCGTCCGGTGTATTCGCTGTGTTTTCGTTCGGATTGATTTGCGGCACCTGAACATCTTGATTTGCCTGAGGCTGCCCGGTCTGATCGTTGTTTTGCCCAACAGGATTAGCGGCGTTTTGGTTTTCGGGGACTTGCTGCGCAATTTCAGGCGCTGCATCCTGAGATACAGTCTGAGAGGGATTTGGGATGACTGCAGTATCGCTAGTGACTGTCCCGGGCACTGGCTGCGGTGCAGCTGTATTTGCCTCTGGTACATTCGCGTCTTGTGCGGGGTCATTTGCTGCTGGCTGCTGCGAATTTTGGACATTGCAGCCGACAATAGAGACCACGATGCCCATGCCCGACAGGATGGACGATATCCTGGTTATTTTTGAAGAAAGAAGGCTTTTGGGAAACGAAACCACTTTGGAATACAACATGATTTACCCTGGCTTGAATATGGATTACGCACACAGGCTTGACTGGTGAGGAGGCCGTTTCTGGGCTTTCCCCTAAGCCCACACCCCAAAGGAATTGTATAGATGTGTTGCCATCAATCAACAATAACACATAACGAATCATATATCAGTACTATTTCACCTAAATCTGCATCGTCGGAGGGATAGCTCCCAGAGCGTGTTCAACCTGGCGCGAGATGTATGCGCAACCTCACCAATCCCGACCTCGCTATTACCGAGGAAGCCGGCTACTGGTCTGCATTCGACACGCACATCACCGAGGAACTCCGCATCGAAGGCTTCATGCGTGACTGCATGCGCAAATTCCAGCTCATCCGCAAGAAATCCGGCCTCAAAATCGATGACCGCATCCACCTCACCTGGCAATCCGACTCCCCGACCCTCATCGCCATGTTCGACGCCTGGGGCGATCAGATGGCCGCTGGTTTGCTTGCGCTCTCTATCAAGCGCAGCGATGATGCTCAGTCTATCGAATTCGAGATCGAAGGCGAGAAGATGACGTTTGGTATTGTGAAGGCGTAGGGATGATTCTACGCGGCGGGCTATCGGCGAAGCCGATACGCCCCGCCCCCGCGCCTATGCGCCAGAAGCGCATACGGCGCGGCCGCCTCGCTATTGCGCGTAGCGCAATACGCGAAGGCGGCTTTTTTGGGGGATGCCCCATAGCGCTCATTGCTAAAGGATAAAAGGCTTGAAATTCCTAGGGCTTGGAATGGGGAGCGATAGAGCTTATGGCTAAAGCATTAAGGGCATGGAATTTCTGGGGCTTAGAGAGGGCGACCACATGGGGTCGCCCGTACAGGGGTTGGGAATGCCTTGAGCTTTAGGCGAGAGCGAAGGGCATGGATTTTCTTGGGCATTCTGGGTGCTTGGGAATGCCTGGATTTTTAGCCAAGAGCGAAGAAATTGAATTTCCTTTGGCTTTGATGGGGAGCGATAGAGCTTGAGGCTAAAGCATTAAGGGTATGGAATTTCTGGGCTTAGAGAGGGCGACCACATGGGGTCATAAGCGTTAACTTTGTGCTGTTTTTTTTAAAGCTCTATGCTATGAGTAGAAAAGGCCATGATGGCTTTTTCTCCACTTAAATGCATGGAGCAGTGATGGACATGAATATCATAGATGAACAAGGAAGTGATTGGGAGCTTTTAAAAGAGTCATTTCCATCTAATTGGAAAGAGATTGCAGAGAAAAGTTTGTCGAGAGCGATGCGGAGCTTTGAAGCTGTCGAGCATTTGATAAGGGCATTATTGATTCATATTATTTGTGGCAAATCATTGATTGAAACAGCCGCAATTTGCAAACTACAGGGGTACGGTCAAATCAGTTCAGTTGGATTACATAAGCGATTGATTGGTTTCGGTGATTTTTTTCGCGTGCTAGCCATGGAAATGTTTAAAAGCGAAATCACCTCAGATATGAACAGCAATGGATATAACATGCGTTTAATTGATGGGACCAGTGTTGCAGAAACAGGAAAGTTCGGCACGTTGTACAGGGTGTTATATAGTTTTAACTACAAAGATTTTTGTGCTGATTTCTATGATGTCACAACCGCAAAAGGTTTAGGAAATGGCGAATGTTTCAATCGAATTCCTGTTAATCCAAAAGATTGTTTGATAGGTGATAGAGGTTTTTGCAGATTTACAGGCATACAACATATCGTTGAACATGATGGTTTTTACATTGTTAGATATTGCCATACAAATGTCAATTTGTATAAAGATGGCCAGCCTCTTGAATTAGCAAAATATCTACGTCATCTTTTAAAGAAGCAAGGTGATTATATTGACACAGAGCTAAACGTCTGTGGTGCGAATAAAGAACTTCAGCTTCCTGTTCGATTATGTGCTATAAGAAAAACTAGGGAACAATACGAACGGGATGTTAGAAAACTAAAAAAGCGAGTCCAAAAAGAACACCGACAATTGAGTAAATCTACACTTCAATTGCAAAGGTATGTAATTGTTCTCACCTCACTGCCTAAAGATGATTTTAGCGCAGAAGAAATTTTAGAATGGTATAGAATGCGCTGGCAAGTTGAACTAGCTTTTAAAAGGATGAAATCGCTAATGAAGCTTTGTTCAATTCCCAAGAAATCAACTAAAAGTAGCATCGCATGGCTATATGGTAAACTATTTGGCGGACTACTAGTTGATCAAATTCGGAAAAAGCAGCTTGATGCTGCTTTTTCCCCCTGGGGATACTGTCCCAAATACTCGCATGCAAAGTGTTTGGCGTGAGTATCGATTTATTCTTCATGTAATTATAAACGTAATAATCGGTTACATATCGTTATGGACACTTCAAAGAGAGTATAAAATGATTTTTCTTCAGCTATCTGAATCGCCTAGAAAACGTCAGCTGAGGAGGGTTTTAT